>JACMJP010000218.1 GCA_014380545.1 Chitinophagales bacterium
AATTTATTTTAATAACCCCTGTTGCGAAATCAAAATTATCCAGTAACACAGCATCTTCTCCTGCTGCTGCAAGATAATTTCCGGGGAAATCGAATCCTGTATTAATTAAGCGTATTGTATCAAGATCAGCGCTTAGAAAATTATAAAACATAGTTGCATTATAATAATCGAATGTTCCTGAAGGAGACATTGTACATCGCCAATAAATGCCTTCTGAATTTTTTGCAATGGAAGAATTAAAATCAAATGTAAAATATGCCGCAGCATATACTTCCTGAGCTTCCATATCACTATTATACTTTGCAAGGTAATTTACATAACCTGTTCCTCCGGCATCATCAGGAATTTCAATGTCGTCAAAAGTAGCGTAATCAGGTGCGGAACCACATACATATATATTTCCTGTATTATCTAATCTAATATCAGCAGTTGTTCGCACCTGTTCCATATCTTCTTCAAGTACTATATCTCCATCACTATTATATTTTCTCAGCAATCCTGTTATATCATCTTTTAATCCTGCAGCATATATATTTCCATCCGCATCTGTTGTTATGCTGCAAATAGCACTGCTGTAAATAGCAGGCTCTTCAGCTTTCACCCACATAATATTACCTGAAGTATCAATTTTTATTAAGAATGCACCGGCAATAAATAAGGATGTTTCGAATTCTTCTCCATCAATTTCAAGCGCTTGTGTATAGGCTCCTCCTGCAATAATATTTCCATCAGCATCAAATTCCATATCAAATATTCTTCCTTTTCCGGGAAATATATTTTCCCAAATGATAACACCATCAGCATCATATTTTCTTAAATGAATATCGCCGCAATAATAAGTTGAGAAAATAGATGTGGTTCCTGAAGAAGCGGAAGAAGCTGCATATAAATTTCTATCACCATCGCTTAAAAGAGCTGTAATGCCCCTGTCATTTTCATACTGTACTGTGTCAGCCCATAAATAGGATTGAGAATATGTTTTATGCATAACACATATAAAAAAAGTAAAAACCAAGTATCGCATTTCGGAAATTTTGCTAAATGTAGATGATTTCAGATTAATGAAATTATAAATAATGTTAAATATATACTAGGAAGGTTTTATTTAATAAAGCGTGACAAAAATTTGAAATTTCAATTCCAAATTTTTGTTTTTAAATCGAACTGTTCAGGAAGTGTAAGTAATGCATATAAATAATTGTATTGTTTTTGAAGATAATTATAATCATCTAATTTTCCGAAGATCACGGGCTTAAATAATTCACTGTCTGTTTTTATTGCTACAAATAGCTTATTATTTACAAAAGAAAATAATATGTCCTGGTAAAAATTATTCTTAAATTCATTTATTCTTTCTATAAGTTTGGGTGATAAAATATATCTTGCTGTTAATTCATCAGAAGAATAAACCGTAAACATTTTCTCAAAATTCACATCTTCCATCTTTACAAGTTTTATTTTACCACGATGAATATACTCATTCATAAATTCGCCATATACTTCTCCTAATATATTTCTCGAAACATCAGGGAAAATATATGTTTCCCCTGAAAATAACTTATTAAAATCTGCTACAAACAGATAGCCATTAAATACCTCGGATATTTTAACTTCTGTTTTGCCGCTGCTTTTGTGCACCTCTTTTTGCTGAACTTTTAAGCTGCTGCCATGAAAATTTTGAACTGAACCTGCAAACAGATCGCTGCCGTTGAAAGTATATATATTTTGAAAGGTAAATAATTTACTATCCGTAAATTCATCTTGTCCAATAAATTTATCCTTTGAATAAGAAATGGCGCTATCTATTGACCTTAAAGCAGTAGCTATAAAAATATCTTTGTAGTTATTTATGAAACCCGATTCAACCTTCTTAATTAAATTATAAGGAATAATAAGAATAAATACTGATAAGATAGCACCGCCCCATTTCAGCATAAAATTTAAACCCATTTCATTACCAAGATAATTTGTACCAATAAAATATCCGCAGTATAAAACTAAAGCACTTATTAAAAGTGTCAGGCCGTTTATAAGTATATTATTGGTTACTAACTCCCTTTTGCGCTCCCCTAATTTTATTTTAATTTGTTTATAAATTATCATTACTACAACTAACCCCAGTACACCATACATAAAGCCGCCGATTATTTTTGAAAAATTTCCGCCCGGTAATTCATCAAAGGGAAAAATTTGCATGAAACCGAGAAACAAACTAATAACAACTGTTATAAAATAAATTTCGAACAGGCGGGTGAAAAATGTGCAAAGGATAACAAATTTTTGTTGAGATCTTAAAACTGATAATGCAGGTTTCAATTCTGCATGATATATTTTATCGAACGCATTATTAAGGTGCATGTGCTGAGTATGGCTCAAATTTACGCACCATCCCTCAGCTCAAAGAATTTATGTAACGGAAGAAAAGAAAGTGTGAAGCCATTGCAGGAAATATTAGCGGGAAAATTCTCCCTTATATAGGTTTCATGGGGATGAGTGAAATAAAAACTTCCGGATTA
>JACMJP010000219.1 GCA_014380545.1 Chitinophagales bacterium
CACATTATTGGTTGCACCGCAGAGCCGAATGGATGTTCTAACAACAGATGAAATTATTGGTGTAAATGCGCAATCATCACTCATTAAAAAATATAATGAAACGATGGACAGAGAAAGTGCTTATGAAATATTAAATAAGAAATTAGAAGAAAGCGTTAAACTTGCAGAAAAAGAAAAACAATTACAGCAAGAAGAGAAAAAAATAAAACAGGAAGAAAGAGAAAGAAAGGTGAAAGACAAAAAACAAAAACCTATGATAGACAAAACCACACAACATCAAATTACAAGAACTATTATAAATGTAGTTGAAAGGGGATTAATGGGACTTTTGAAAAAACGATAATTCATTAAAATACATAAAACATATTATGATCATGACCAAAAAAAATATCATTACGGCAACATGTGTGGCAATCTTATTTGCATCCTGTGTACCTGCAAGGCAATATCAGGATGCTATAACTGCAAGAGATAACTATTATACACAAAAAAAAGACCTTGAAAACCGTGACTCTCTAATGCAGGTTGAGATGGAGAGATTAAATGAAACGATTGAATTGCAAAATGATACTATTACCCGCTATTTAAAAAATACTGCTGATCTGCAGGCCAGATATGATGATATGATAAAAGCTAATGAGCAGTTGCGGGAAATAGAAGATAAATTGAATAACAGAATTAATCAATTACTTGCATTGAGCTCAAGCCAGACACAAAGTTTAAATGAAGAGCTTACAAAAAAAGAAAAAGAGTTAGATGAAAAAGAAAAAGAATTAAAAACGCAGGAAAAGGATTTAGAAACTGCCCGGAAAAATTTTGAGGCAGCTCAAAAAGATATAGCAGAAAAACAAAAAAGAGTGGAAGAACTGGAGACTGCTTTAGCTGCAATAAATAAAAAATTAAGTGATGTTACTACTTCGCTTGAAAAAGCATTAACAGGTTTTAGCTCAAGTGATTTAACTGTTGAACAGAAAGATGGAAAAATATATGTGAAGATGAGTGAAAAATTATTATTTGCAAGTGGAAGTGCTGTTGTAGATACAAAGGGAAAGGGAGTATTAAAACAAATTGCTGATGCATTAAAACAACAGCAGGGAATTGAGATAATGGTAGAGGGACATACTGATAATGTACCATTAAAAAGTGCAAATTATCCAAAAGATAATTGGGACCTTAGTGTACTGAGAGCAACAGCAATTGTAAAAATTCTTACACAGGATTATGGCATGAGCTCAACTGTGGTAGAGGCCGCCGGAAGAGGAGAATATATGCCGGTAGCAAGCAATAGCGATGCAACAGGAAGAGCAAGCAACAGAAGGACAGAAATTGTTATTGTTCCAAACCAGGAAGATATTTTAAAAATATTACAAACCATTTCAAAATAAAATATTTTAACACCGGAAGTTTAAACTCTCTGGTGTTTTATTACAGATGGCTCAGTTAAAAAAAAATAAAAATGAATTATCATTTTTAGAACATCTTGAAGATCTCCGCTGGCATATCATCAGGAGTTTAGTTGTTGTTATTGTTTTTTCTGTTTTTTTTCTTGTGTATCCGCAATTTATTTTCGATAAAATAATCCTTGCTCCAAAAGATCCAAATTTTATAACTTATAAAATATTTTGTGATCTTGGTGAAAAGCTAAATTTAAATGGAATATGTATTGATGCCTTAGATTATAAATTATTTTATCTGAATTTGTCATCACCATTCTTTTTATATTTAAAGATTGCCATCATGGGAGGATTAATATTTGCATTTCCCTACCTGCTATTTGAACTATGGCGATTTGTAAAACCCGCTTTATATCATAATGAAATTAAAAACCTCGGTGGCATTGTTCTTATTGCTTCTTTGTTATTCTATGTGGGCGCATTTTTCGGATATTTTTTATTAGCTCCGTTTTCCATAAATTTTCTTGCAACATTTACTTTAAGTAACCAAATAGAGAATCAATTTACATTTGATTCTTATTTGGGTATTTTAACGGGAATGGTTTTATGGACAGGAGTAATTTTCGAAATCCCAATGGTGGCATATTTTCTTGCCAAACTTGGCTTACTCGGAAAACAATTTATGGCTAAGAATAGAAAATATGCATTTGTTGCAGGATTAATCCTTGCCGCAGTGATAACTCCAAGCGGAGATGCTTTCAGTTTATTTTTAGTGGCAACTCCATTATGGCTACTATACGAAATAAGTATTGTCGTTGTAAGAAACGTTGAGAAAAAAAGATTAAAGCAAATGGCTGATTAACAGCTCTATCTCACCAATGTAATATTTCCTGATCTTATTTGTATTACTCCTGCATTTATATATTGAATTGTAAATGCATATACTCCCATTGGAACATCTTCATTATCATATTTTCCATCCCATGCTGCTAAAATATCATTTGTCTCGAAAACAATTTCTCCCCAGCGATTATAAACAGTAAATGAAATTAAATTTTCTGGCAGCAGGCCTATTAAATATAAAAGATCATTTATTCCATCATTATTTGGAGAAAA
>JACMJP010000220.1 GCA_014380545.1 Chitinophagales bacterium
TATCGTGCAGAAAGTAATTTCAAACAGGAAAAATATGATGAATCACTAAAAGATTATGTAGTGATTATTAAAGAAAATAAAAAACAATATCTTGAATCCGCATTGCTGAGAGCATCCTGGATAACATACTATCAAAAACAGGATTATAAAACTGCAAATGAGTATTATGGTAAATTATATGAAGTAGCAGATTATAAGGAAAATACATTTGTTGCAATGAAAGGTTTATTACGTACGGCATATTTCCTGAATGATTTTGACGAAGTAATAACAAATGCAAACCGCATTTTACAATCCGATCTTGTTACAAATAACGAACGTATTGAAGCGAATTATTACACAGGTAAAGCATATCTGGAAAAGAATAATATTGATAAAGCTTACGATGCCTTTAAAAAGGCAGCGGATCTCACAACGAATGAAATAGGAGTGGAGTCGAGATTTCAAATGGCGGATATCTTATTCCAGAAAGGGAAATTGGAAGATTCAAAAAAACAATGCCTTGAAATAATTAATGACATGCCGGCTTATGAGGAATGGGTTGTGCGTAGTTACATTTTGCTGGCAGACATTTCAGCAGCAAAAGGCGATTATGCGCAGGCGAAAGCAACTTTGAAAAGTATTATAGATAATTATGAAGGCGACCCTGCATTATTGGAATTAACAAAACAAAAATTAGAGCAGGTTGAAGAAATGGAAAAATCGGGAAAACGGATTCAGGATGATGGAGTTGACGATGAAGATATTGAAGAACTAGAATTTAATAAATAAGTAAATTAATTCATTCATCAAATGAATATAAAGATGAGTAAAGTAAAAATCATTTTAATTGTTTTTGTACTTGCAGTTTTTTCTGCAAATAAAATCAACGCACAAGTTGGTGGTGAAGAGGTTGATGTTGTTGTCGGTTATAATCCGATACTTGCGGATGCTGTAAAAGTAGATATTCAGGGAGAAATACCTAAAACTGGTTCAAAACCAGATACCTTAAGTTATAATGTTAAGACAGATCTATTTAAAGTTGCATACAGACCTTTAAAAGTAAATCCTATTGCATTGCCGAAAGACAAACCTGAAGAATTGGAAAATGTATATGCCAAAGCTGGATTCGGAACACAAATAACCCCTTTACTTGAAGCATATATTAATTCAAACAGATCGGACAAGTATAATTTTGGAATTTACGGGAAATATATTTCAAGTCAGGGAGCTTTAGAGAACCAGGATTTTAGTGATCTGGATGTTGGCGCATCAGCAAAATTCTTTTTCAATAAAAAAATAGCTGTTCCGCTTAATATATTTTACAATAATGATGTGTTGCATTATTATGGATATAATAATGAAGACACTGTTTTATCATTCACCTCAAAAGAGGTAAAACAAAGATTTGATTATTTCGGATTTAATACCGGCTTTGAAAATATAGTTGAGAATACCGTGAAAATAGACTACAAAATACGGGGAGGATTTACAAGAATTAATGATATTAATAAATACAATGAAATAAATCCTTTTGTTTCTGCATTTGTTGAAACCCAATTGGAAAATGGACATGAAACAGGAGGAACTTTATTAATTGATCATTATCAGTATAATGGCCCGAATGATTATAAGAATACTATTATTGGAGTGAAACCACATTATAATATTATAAATGATGACTGGAGTGTGAAGGCTGCATTTGAATTTAATATAGATGATAACGGGGAGTTTAAGCCTTTGCCTGACGCTGAGTTTTCAAAAGACCTTATCGGGGATAAATTAGTATTTATTGTTGGCGCTGATTCTTACTTAAAAAGGAATTCATTTAAGAACCTTACTGACGAAAATCCTTTTCTTGCAGATACAATTGTTTTCGAAAACTCAGTATTCTATGAATATTACGGAGGTATCCGTGGATCCACTTATGGAAATTTTTCATTCAATTTGAAAGGATATATTAAGGATATTAAAGACATGGTTTTCTTTGTAAACGATTCAAATGATCTTAAACGGTTTGATATTATTTATGATGATGCGAAAATTACAGGTGTAAATGTTGAACTCAGTTATTTCACTGCAGGTAAGTTGCGCATACTTGGCGCAGTAAACGCATTTGCTTTCTCTGATTTAAGTATTGATAAACCATTGCATACTCCGACACTCGACTGGACCTTTAGCACTGATTATCATTTTAATAAAAAACTACAAGCTGGTTTTGATGTTTTCGGGGCAAATAAATCTTATGCTTTATTACCCGGCAATACAATTGAAACTATAGATGGAACCGTTGATATAAATTTTGCTGCAACCTATAAATATTCAAAATATTTTAACTTGTTTGTGCAGGTAAATAATATTATGGGAACAAAGTATGAGCGATTTTATAATTACCCGGGTTATGGATTTCAGGCTTTGGGTGGCTTATCATTCTCATTTTAATACCCACAGTTTTTGCACACAGCATAATAGGAATTTAATTATTTGTTAAATTTGATTGATATTTGACAAAAATTAAGATCTATTGCAACGTATTTCGCAACATATCAGCAATCTTTTATTCGATCATAACTGTGTAATAGTACCCGGGTTAGGGGGTTTTATTGCAAATTATGCGTCTGCCCGGATGCATCCTTCTTCTTACATTTTTAATAGTCCTTCAAAGTCAGTGGCATTTAATATCAACCTGAAACAAAATGACGGATTACTTATGTATCATTTAGTTTCGGAAGAAAACATTTCTGTAAACGAGGCTGAAAGAAATATTCAAATTTTTGTTCAGGAGGTGATGCAAAATTTATCTGAATACAAAATATATAAATTGCAGAATGTAGGCAGGTTGATAAAAGATGTGGAAGGTGCAATTCAATTTGATCCTGATACAACACATAATTATCTTCAGGATGCATGTGGCTTGTATACTTTAACAGCACAACCGGTGATACGGGAAAATAAAGAAGGCACTATAAAACATATTGAAAGAACAATAATTCAACCCGAAAAGAAAAAGAACAAAATTTATAAGTATGCATTACCTGCCGCAGCTGTTATTATTATTGGATTATTATTTTCACAAATTTTTATTTTGACAAATAAAAAGGGATATGATCTTTCTGATATTGGTGGGATAAACTCACTTCTGCAACAGGAAGAATATTTTGCAAAACAATACCATCCTGAAGAAATTTATATTAACAATTTATTTGTTCGCAATTACAGGGCAGTACAAATTCCCGTGGATACATTCCAGCTAAATGATAATAGTGAAGAAATTACTGCTTCAGAAAATCAAGGTATTACAATTGCTTCTGTAGAGGAAGGAAAACCTGAATCAGCTTATTCTATTATTGCTGGTGCTTTTGGTAAAGAGGCATATACAGAAGAGGTAATAAATATTCTTCAGCAAAAAAAATATGCGGCTTATGTCATTAAAAAGAATGATCTTTTTATGGTTGCTGTTGAAATTCCTGTAGGGGAAAACCTTATAAAATACAGAAA
>JACMJP010000221.1 GCA_014380545.1 Chitinophagales bacterium
ATGCAACATCAGAACAAGCGCAGGAAATGCATGCATATATAAGGTCATTAGTACAAACACAATTTGGTGATGCTATAGCTGATGCAATGAGAATTTTATATGGCGGAAGTGTAAAACCAAACAATGCAACAGCCTTATTTTCACAACCGGACATTGACGGGGGTTTAATTGGTGGCGCATCATTAATTGCAAAAGATTTTTTATCTATAATAGAATCAGCAAGTGAATAACAAAAAATTTTAATATTTAAACAACTCACTACTCATCCAAAATATTGAATTATTCAGAATATCATCTAATCGCAAAGGACGAGGCAACAGCAGAAATATTAATTGCCCTGCTGGCTGAATATGGTTTTGATACATTTGAGCAAAATGAAAGTGAAATATTTGCTTACATGCCGGCTCAAAATATTTCCGATACAATAGAAGAAAAAATTATTGACCTTCAATTACAATTTCAATTTACCTATACCTCAAAAATATATGAAGACAAAAACTGGAATGAGGAATGGGAGAAAAATTTCCAGCCAGTTGTAGTTGCAAATAAAGTTTTAATCAGGGCCCCATTTCATGATCAGGATAAAACTATTCCACATGAAATAATTATTGAACCCCGCATGAGTTTCGGAACAGGGCATCATGCTTCTACTTATTTAATGATAGAACACATGCTGGAAATTGAATTTGCAAATAAAACAGTTTGCGATGCCGGTTGCGGAACAGGAATACTGGCAATTTTTGCTGCATTGCAGGGCGCAAAACAAGTTTTAGCTTTTGATAATAATGAATGGGCTTATAATAATTCCATTGACAATAAGGGATTAAATAAAATTGACGAGGGCGTTATATTTGAATTAGCTGAATTAGATATTATGCAGCAAAAAGAATTTGATATTATTCTCGCCAACATAAATAAAACTATTATTATAGAAAATTTACCACTTTTCAAAAGCAGCCTGCTTATTAATGGCACACTGCTTCTCAGCGGTATTCTTATCAGTGATCTGCCGGATGTAATTGCCGAGGCAGTTAAACATGGCTTTCAACTCCGCAATTCAAAAACAAAGGATGATTGGGTTTGCGCTGAACTCGGCTTTTGATCTGTGGAAAACTTTTAACTTTTTTTATGAAATAAATTCAGCAATCTTGCATTTAAGTTAAGGCATTTTTTTATTTTGAGAATCAAAGCAATACATAATTTCAGAGCATGAAAAAAATATTTTTCTTTACATATATTCTTCTCTCTTTTATTTCAGCATATACACAGGTAAAAACATTTTCACCTGACCAGGAAACTTTCATGAAAGAGATGGGAAACTTTATGAGTGCAAATAATAATGAGGAGGGGAAAATTGCATTTAATGCTTTTGAAGATGAAGTTGAAAAAGGAAACCTTACACAGGAACAAATTGAGCAGTTAATTTCCATAAGCAATGACATGCTTGGAAAAAAGTTGCGCCCCTCTCCTGCCTTTGCCCATTTATTAAATGCTGTTACTGCATTTTTAGCAAGCGGCCAGTTAGAAGACACATATAATAATTGGATGCAGGTAAATAACGAATTATTGCAAAATGGGAAAAACCCTGTATTTATAAAATGGCTTGAATTTTCAGGACCGTTTTTCGGAAAGAGTGCATTGTATGATTCCGAATCAAAAACATGGTATTACAATGCATTTGATTATAAAATGAAAGTTGTTGATGAGATACCGCAAATTCAATTTCCTACTGCTAATTTAAGTGGCACAACAACTAATGACCGGTTCTCTATTTCAGAAACGTCAGGAACATATTATCCAACTGAAGAAGAATGGAAAGGAAAAAAAGGAATTGTTAACTGGATGCGGGCCGGCTTGGACAGTAATAATGTTTATGCAACATTACCTCCATCTTATAGAATCATAATAAGTAAAAATGATTATAAAATTGATTCCGTAACTTTTTATTATATAGGTCAGTTACAAAAACCTTTGCTCGGAACATTTAATGATAAATTATTATTAAATTTTAATCCCGAAAAAATTGAATATCCTCAATTCAAAAGTTATGATGCAAGTATTAAAATTAAAGACATTATTGACAGGGTTGATTATTACGGAAGTTTTTTTATTAAGGGACCTAATATTGCCGGCGCAGGTCAGGACAGTGCTTTAGCAAGGTTAGATTTTAGGGATATAAACGACCGGGTTTTAATGAGTGCACGGTCAAAAAGTTTTTTAATTAAACCCGATGCAATTTTTTCGCAGCATGCAGAAATTATTTTGCATATCAATAAAGATTCTATTTATCACCCTGACGCAAATTTGAATTTTGATGCGGTACACAGAACAGCAACAATTACAAGAGGAGAAATTGGAGCAAGCGGAAGTGCATTTTACAGTTCATACCATAAAATGGATGCTGATGTTGATCAGATAGCATGGCCTGTTGATGACACTATCCTGGTAATGCGCAATGTAATTGGTGCGGGCCAAAAAAGATCTTATTTTGAAAGCGAAAATTTATTCAGCAACGAATTATATACTTCCATCCAGGGAGTTTCGCCAGCAAATCCAATAGTATTATTTAAACGTTACAGCGAAAAAACAGGGACAAAAGAAATCCCTGCATCAGTTCTTGCTAAAGAAATTAATTCAACTTTAACAGTTGATGGTATCAGAACCTTGTTATATGAAATGATGAAAGAAGGGTTTTTATATTTTGATGCTGAAACACAAATGGTAACATTAAAAGATAAAATATTTAATTATACAAACGCCTATACAGGTAAAAGGGATTATGATATTATCCAGATCATGAGTCAAACTGCAAAACCAAATGCAATATTTGATCTGAATAAAAAAAGCCTGCGGTTAGATGGCGTATCACAGGTATTTTTAAGTGACTCGCAATTTGTTTTATTTTATCCTGATAGTGCTGCATTAGAAATAAGGAAAAACAGGGATATGTTTTTCAGCGGAAGAGTTGTGGGTGGAAACGCTGATTTTATAGGTAAATCTTTTTATTTCAGTTATGATACATTCGATATTAAAATGACGAATGTTGATTCAATGATCTTATATGTTGAATCAACAGAAGTAGATGAATTTGGCAACCCATTATATCTGCCGGTTAAAACATCATTCAGTGTTTTGCAGGGGAAGATGCAAATTGATAAGGCAGATAATAAATCAAGTAAAAAGAAATGTCCGCAATATCCGCTTTTCATAAGTTATTCATCTTCCAAAGCTGATTATGAAAAAGCTGAAGTCTTCGATAGTGTTTATCAGAAGGATGAATTTTATTTTAAAGTTGATCCGTTCACAATTGAAAAATTAGATGAAGCAGATTATACAGTTATTAAATTCGGCGGTACGATGATAAGTGACGGAATATTCCCTGACTTTAAAGAACAATTATCATTACAAAAAGACAGATCCCTTGGATTTAAAACAAAAACACCTGCAGAAGGATTTAAAATGTATGAAAGCCGTGGTATATTTAAAGACAGTATTTATTTAAGCAACCAGGGCTTCAGGGGAAGTGGAAATATTACTTTCATGGCAAGTAATTCATCAGGAAAAAATTTTATTTTCTTTCCTGATTCCACAATTGGAAAAGTAGATCAGTTTGCCGTTACCAAAACAGAAAAGGGTGTTCAGTTTCCCTCTGTTCAAAATACATATGTGAATATGAACTGGCGGCCTTATGATGATGATATGCGTATTACACAGGGAGAAACACCTTTTAAATTTTTTGATGGTTATACAGTATTTAAAGGATATCTGGACATAACATCAAATGGGTTGGAAAGTACTGGTACAATGGAATGGTTAGATGTTGCACTATCTTCTGAAAAATTTACTTATGAATCAGAAAAAATGAAAAGTGATAATGCAGACATGAAAATACAATCTGTTGATCCTGATAAGTTAGCATTAAAATTAAATGATGTAAAAGCAGATGTAGATTTTAATAAAAAGATCGGAAATTTTAAATCGAATAACGATACTGTGATGACAGAAATGCCTTACAACATGTACACAACAACCATTAATGAATTCAACTGGGACATGGAAGCGAAGATCCTTGATTTTAAATCTACAAATAAAAAATACGGTACATTTTACTCCACCAATAAAACCCAGGACGGTTTAAGTTTTGAAGGAACCAATGGAAAATTTGATATGAAAAATTATGTGCTCGGTATTGAAGGGGTACCGCATATTGTAGTGGGCGATTCTCATCTGAAACCAGATAGCGGAAAAGTATTTGTAGAAGCTGAAGCAAAAATGCGCACATTAAAAAATGCAACAATAATTGGTGATACATTATTTACATATCATATCATAAAGGGAGCAACAATAGATGTGTATGGTAAAAATGCAATAAAGGGAACAGGTTTTTATGATTATGTAAATCCGAAAGTTGGTGCCCAAAAAATTCCACTTGAAGAAATAGGAATAAAAAAAACAATTGATTCACTTACAGATTATGAAAATTTCCAGGTATACGCAAAAGGATATGTAAGTGATAGCGCAAAATTTGTTTTGGAGAAGAATGTACATTTTAAGGGTGCTGTTGAACTAAATACACCCGATCAGTTTTTAAAATTTCGTGGATATACAAAATTAATTATTGCAGATACTTCAGATGAGTTTACAGCATGGTTCCGTATTGATGATTTTATTGATCCGGCAAATCCTGTTTTCAGTTTAGAATATGCAAAGAATGAAAGTAATAATGATTCATTGTTCGCAGGAATTTTCCGCAATACTGATTCAATAGATCTGTATATGCGTATTATGGGAAAACGCAGGCAAAAAAATGATCCGATGATATTTGGTGCAAGAGGTCAGGGATATTATGATGAGCAAACAGATAAATTTTATTTTGGTAACCTTGATAAATTATTTGATGCTTCACAGCCCGGTGGAATTATGACTTATAATAATAAATCGGGTGAAATAATTTGTGAAGGCCCTATTTTGCTGGGATTAAAAACAGAGATCAGTGAAGTAAAATCTTATGGAACAATTCAAAAAACATTAAAAGACAGTGTGTTTAAAATTGATGCTGCCGTTGCAATTGCAGTTCCACTTCCTGAAGATCTTTTAAAATCAATTGGTGAAATGTTATCTGCTGGCAATTCTGAATCAGCACCGATAGATTATTCTGCTGAACAAACTTTAATTTCAGCCCTAAACACAATTGCAACAGATGCCAAGGAGGCTGAAAAATTAAATAAGAGTTTAAATGATATCGGTTATTTAGAGAAACCAAAGGATTCAAAATTTACAATCTTTACAAATAACATTAATATGTTTTGGGATTCAAAAACAAAATCATTTATTTCATCTTCATCTGCAGGACAATTAATATGGTTTGGAAGCCAGCAATTTAACCAGGATATAAAATGTTATGTACAGTTTGGTAAAAAAACAAGTGGTGACTATTATACAATTTATTTTGAAACGCCTTATGAAGATTGGCTATACATTACCTATCGTATAGGACAAATGAAAATTCTAACTTCTAATGATGATCTGAATGCAACAATATTAAATATGGATGCCAGTAAGAGAACAATTAAAAATGAGAATGGAAGAGATTTAGTATTTATGATTGAAAGCAAACCACAAGTTGGGAAATTTGTGCGCAAGATCCAGGCATACACAGGTGAAAGCGCTGACGATTCACCAATAGAAGATGACGATGAAGATGAATAATTAATTGGTTAAATTTTTGTTTGATTTCTGAAATATGAAAAATTGTATTTTTAGAAAGAAAATATAAATTATGAGAAAATCCATTATTATCGTACTGTTTGCAGCAATTATTGTTTCCTGCAGCAAAGTTCCAATTACACAACGGAAGCAGGTAAGCCTGTTACCTGAAAGCGAAATGGTTGCCATGAGCCTCACAGCTTATAAAGATTTTTTAAATACAAATGCTGTTGTAGAATCAGGAAATGATGTTACAATGGTTAACAGAGTTGCTGATAATATTTCAAAATCAGTTGAAACAATTTTGAAACAACAGGGATATGAAGAAAGAATCGCAGATTTTAAATGGGAAGTAAATGTTGTTAAGAGCGATGAAATAAATGCATGGTGTATGCCCGGAGGAAAAATTATAGTATATACTGGCATATTGCCGATAACTAAAAATGAAACGGGATTAGCAGTTGTGATGGGGCATGAGGTTGCGCATGCTGTAGCAAGACATGGTAACGAACGTATGAGTCAGCAATTAGTAGCATATACCGGTTTTGCTGCTTTAGATATTGCGCTTGCAAATAAACCACAGCAGACAAGAGATTTATTATTAACTGCGGTTGGTGTAGGTGCAACAGTTGGTG
>JACMJP010000222.1 GCA_014380545.1 Chitinophagales bacterium
ATTCTTCACAAATTACTTTTCCATCCACTGCAAGTAAATATCCGGTTGCGGAAGTAGCTGCAGCGCCAATTCTTACATTACCGCTGCCATAGCACATAATTACATCACCGCCATCATCATTCAGGTACAAAGGTGAGTTTGCTCCATTATTTCTTGCCATTATTTCATTATTATCAATCACAACGTTTGTTGATGAAAGATCACCCATTGTTAAAAATCCATGGCCTGAAAGTGATGCATCAACTCCGTTCCCGATGTGTACTTTGCCATCAAAATATCCGGCCCATTGTGTAGGTCCTCCTGTTGTTGTTCCATATACACCGTAAGATGTTCCTGCTGTTGTTCCTGCTGTGCCATAAACCCCATACGTATCACCTGCAGCACCGAAACCACTTCCATAAACTCCATATCCTGTTTGGGCTCCGTTTGATGCTGTTCCTTTAACACCTATCTGTCCACCGCTTGATATTAAACCTGTTCCGTATCCGAAATTATAGGCATTACTTATTTCAACTAAATTAAAATTAGTAGTACCTGTTCCTGTCCATGGTTTTGATATTCTTGAAATAGTACTGGTTCCTGATGTTTGTATTTCAAAATTATAAGAAGGAGAAGTTGTTCCAATACCAATTTTGCCTGTGTTGTCAATTACAAGGCGATCACCTCCATTATTAATTCTGAACTGACTTGTTGCTTCATCATAATAGGTCCATGCTTTAGAAACGCCACCAATTGCATATCCATAAAATGGTTTTCTTCCTGATGTTCCTCCCATATCAAGATACATTCCTCCGTATCCTGTTACGAATCCGGATTTCACAACAAAATTTGCACTGCCGATCATTGATGTTGTATTAATTCCAACATTTCCTGAATTATCATAAATAGTAGAACTTCCTACACTGGATGCTCCTGTGAATTTTGTTATATAATTACTTGTTCCTGATCCTGAAATTCCACCGCCAGCGCCTGTGGCTGTAGTCATAGATGTCCCGTCAGAAAAACGAAGTGTATTAATATATCCTTCGTCCCATCTGTTAGTTGAACTTCCGAGATCTAAAGTTCCTGTTGTGCCGGGATTTAATGATTGATTAATTGCAGTTCCTGTTGCGCTTAAATTTGATAAATTCAAATTCGCTCCTTTCGTGGAAACTGCTGTCCATGCTGTTCCATTAAAATAATAAAAACCGGGGGTTGAATTGGTTTGATAAATTAATAACCCGGTTGCAGGAGTTGCAATTGCATCCCGTTGTGTTTTTGTCATTCTAGGTGCAAGCATACCCTGCGTAGTAGAATTTACTTCAAGGATAGATGATGCATTCGGAGTTGTTGTTCCGACTCCAGCACTACCTGTTGCAGGAAATGTATTTGTTTGCGCAAACAATTGTGTTGTGCATAACAAAATAATTGTGGCTAAAAGTGTAATTTGATTCTTCATAATTATTTTTTTAAAATTTTAGAGATAAAAATTAAGATGATTGTTTTTTTATGTTTTGATATTTTTATGATATCAAACATATTTGGTTTGAAAAATTTAATGATGCAAACTAACAGCGATTAAAAATTATTTGAAAAGAGAATTTTTCCTGCTTGTAGCTGATGGTAAAAAGTGTGATGAATAATGATTTAGAATATTACAAAAGGAGCATACTCATTATTCATCACACCTCGTTATTGCTTAATAAATTTTTCTACTGAATTATTAATCTGTATAAAATAAACGCCGGGTGATAGATCAGAAATATTTATTTCACC
This sequence comes from Chitinophagales bacterium, assembly GCA_014380545.1. Taxonomy (GTDB): domain Bacteria; phylum Bacteroidota; class Bacteroidia; order Chitinophagales; family BACL12; genus JACMJP01. The sequence goes on from JACMJP010000222.1 coordinate 1,756, forward strand.
TGAGAAAGGAATTGATTTAATTATTCTTCCTTCAATATTTTGTATTTCAATCTTATCATTCAATAGTTCCTGATGAATATTCGATATTTGAATTGTATTAATGGCAGGATTAGGGTAAATAATAAATTGTTGCACTGAAGTTACTTCGTCAATTGCATCGGGTGGAAGAATAATATCTTCCTGTTTATATTTTCCCATCCAGATGTTGTCGCCATAAGTTGGAATTGTGTAAGGCAGCCAGATAAAATTACTATCGAGGTTTGCATCAAAATCATCACTGTTATAAAACCATCCACCAACACATATATTATATTCATTATCCAATGCAATAGCTGTTGAAAAATCCCAGCCTGAACCACCCATATTATAGGCCCAAATTAATTCTGCACTGCTATCATACTTCGCAATGTAAATATCTTTTTCGCCGATAGCCTGCAAAGCATAAACACTATCTGCATTAAAATCAAAATCTGCTTCATAAGGAACTCCGCTGCTATAATTAAAATCACCAGTGAGATAGATGTCATTATTTGCATCAATTATCATATCCAGGTTATATCCTATTACTTTTGGTGCTGTAGTATTCACCCAAATAAAATCGCCATCAGTTGTATATTTTGCGAAATATGAATCATAATCAGAATATGTTTCAATAATATTTTCGCCTTCATTCATATCAAAATCCCCTTCGCCATAAATTAATCCTGTTACATAAATATTATCTGCATTATCAAGTGCTAATGCATAAACAGAATTACTGTAACCCCCATTAAATCCATTATCACCAACAATACTTTTCGCCCAGATTAAATCAGCATCGCTATTATATTTTGCAATAAACGCATCGCCTTCTTTTGGCCAGCCCACCATTGTTCCATCTGCCGCATCAAGCAATTGTCCGTAAAAATCTCCTGTGCCCTGGAATGTCCCGGTTACAATAATATTTCCACCCGCATCCACTGCTACTTCATTTGCATAATCATCATCAACACCACCCATTCTGAATACCCAGCTTACCTCACCATCAGTATTATATTTTGCAAGAAAGCCATCGTATTTATCTAATGTGCTGTTTATTTCAAGAACACCGGCATCTGTTCCATCAAAATCAACGGTGCCTTTAAATTGTCCGGTGATATAAATATTTCCTGCACCATCTATTGTAATATTGTTTATCCAATCATCTCCTACAGCGCCCATACCATGCCCCCAAACAAATTCGCCTTCTTTATTAAATTTTACCAGAAACATATCATATCCGCCATGCGCCACTACCAGATCCTGATCTACAATATCAGGATTTAAATCAATTGTTCCCGCAGAATATCCATAATATCCAATCGCATAAATATTATCAGCATTATCAACTGCCATTTTATAAATACCGTCATAAGCAGGTCCGCCGAAATTTAGTCCCCAGGAAACATTTCCATCTTCATCAAATTTTTCAATGAATGCATCCTGCTGACCGATTTGGTAAAGTATTTCAGAAAATTCAGTGGGATCCATGTCAGTAGTGCTATACATTTGCCCACCGATAATAATATTATTTTCACTATCTGTTACAAGAGCATCTAAATTTTCCTGTCCCACATCGCCTATGCTGTAAGCCCATTTGTAAGTTGGAATTTGAGAGAAAATGTTTTGTGTTACAAAAAGAAATATTGTGTATATAAATATCTTTTTCATAATTATATTTTTAAATCGGGTTATGAATGATGAATAATCAGTTTTGAATTAATTTCCTGTTGGTTTCTCTAACGACTGCATTACTTATCCTTAATAAATTTTGTAACTGAATTATTTATTCTTATTAAATAAATTCCCGTTGTTAAATTTTTAATATTTATTGTTTGTGTGCCGGATAGCAGAGTTGAAGAATAAATAATTTCACCTAAAGTATTTATAACCAGTATTTTTTCATTTGTCCCGAAATGATTATGAGCGATAGTTATTAAATTAACAGCAGGATTTGGGTAAATATGTATTTCATTATTTTCCGCAACATCATTTATTCCTGTTGCAAATTCCGGTTCAAATAACCAAAGCTCACCCCCATACGCATCAGAAGTGGCATCTAAAATTACTTTGTCATTATAGGTGATCATTTCATATGGATAACTCAAATCATCACATGTCATTGATTGAAAAGTTCCATCCACAGTTCCGTTGCTTTGAAATATTGTTGTACATCCATTATCATCATCATAGCCTTTGTAAATAATATTATTTCCATTTACAACTGTTGCGCTATAATCAGCAAATGATCCTGATTCAATTGCAGATAAAAAAGTCGTTCCTGCATCAGAACCATCAGTAACCCATAAACCCCGTTCATCATCGTCATTATCTCCATTAAAATATATTTTATTTTCAGCAGGTAACCAATAAAATTCAACTGAAAAATCATTTCCGTTATTATCTTTTAATTGCACTGTGCCAACGTCTGTTCCATCACTGATAAATAAAACATCATAGCTCTCAGGCCTGGCGGTAAAAATTAATTTATCATTCAGAATATGAAATTCTCTAGGATCACTCCCGTCTTCATCCTCTGGATTTAAACTTTTAAATAATATTGTTCCGGAAGGTGTGCCATCCGTTCTCCATAATTCAAAATTATACGCATCCACATTATCATCTCCGGAAAAATAAACGTAATCACCAAATTTGAAAAAAGCATTTCCATAATCATATGATCTCGTCCACATTTGTTTTATCAAGACACTACCAGCTTCCGTTCCATCACTTTTCCATATCTCAGATTCATCATCCGCATTTCTGCATTGAAAATATAATGTGTTATCAATGTTTGATAAAAATTGAGGAACACTGCTGCTGCCTGCAGCAAAATCTTTTACTAAATAAGTTCCGGCTTCTGTTCCATCACTTCTCCACAATTCAATATTATTTCCGCCGCCGTCTGCAGCAAAATATAATACATCATCCATCACAGTAAAATATTGGGCTGACATGAATGTTGAATTAGAGCAATCGCCTAAACCGGGATTGATGTCTTTAAGCATATAAGTTCCCGCCTCTGTTCCATCACTCCTCCATATTTCAGAACCATGTATATTATCGGTAGCCCTGAAATATAAAATATCATTCATAACGATATACTCACTGCCGCAACCCCAGGTTGATTCGCAATGAGAAGCAGCACCAGGTCCTATATTTTTTACCATATAGGTGCCTTCTTCTGTTGCATCTGTTCGCCATAATTCACCGCCATTTACACCATCATTAGCGAAGAAATAAACAACATCATTAATTTCACAAAATCTGCCGGGATAGGAATGTCCGTCCCCGGGGAAGATGTCTTTAATAAGTTGCGGAACAGGCTGCGCAAGTAGTTTCAATGAGAAACATGTTGCAATGAGTAAAATTTGCTTCATTTTTTTGAGTTTGAAAATTTAATAATACAAAGAAATTGTTGATTTAGGGTTTTTGCAAAGAGAAAATGAATGTCGTTGTAGCTTAGAGTTTTGGTAAAAGTACCTGAGCAAATATAAAGAGCGATGCCATAAGAATTAAATTGAGCAATTATTTTTATAAAATACTTTCCGAACTTCAAAGCCCGGAAAGTATATGGTTCATTATGTTATTTCTATTTTATTGTTCATTGCCCATTCTTTTATTGTATAATAAATTTTCTACTGAATTAACTCTGGTAAAATTTCAAACCCAGGACAGAGTTGCCTCAAGAATGTTGAATGATCTTGAAAAAATTAATGTTGTACAATGAATTTATTTATATGTATTTCTCCATTTATTTTAATAACACAGATATATACACCACTTATAAAATCAACTGTGCTAAACTCAAATGTATTGTTTCCTTTTTCCGCTAATTGATTTTGTTTCCACATTTTTATTTCCCTTCCTGAAATATCCATTACAGAAATAGAAATAGTTGACTGCTCGCTTAACTCAAATGAAACGGAAACAGATTGATCTGCAGGAACCGGATATAAATTAATTGCTGAAATAATTTCATTTGTTATTGTTACTTCATCATTATTTGTCTCCGCATATTTCAAATCGCCGGAATCATAATCACTAATTTCACATTCATCTATCCATGCAACAAAAGTGCTTCCGCTTTTTGCTTCAAAGCCAGGATTTAATTGAACATAAAATCCTGATTCAAGTGTAACTACTGCGGGTGAATTAATTGTTGTTGCGCAATTGGATGAAAAATCACCAAAAGATAAATTTGCATTTTCAATTCCATAAGTTGCATCTGCATATCCCGTTGTTGAATAGGTGCCGCAAAAACTTGTATTATCAAAGATTGTATATTCAGTAACACCCACTGCCTGCCATGCATGGCCAACTGAAATAACTTCCTGACTGCAACTCCCATATAAATCAATTGCAGATTGTATCCATGCATTTCTTGCAGTAACATATCCGTCGTCATTATTCAAATAATTCATCATTGCATGCCATCCTATCTCCTCAGCAACTTCATTACCTATACCTTCAACATTGTATTGTATGCCATGATCATTTGTTCCACTGCCGCCTTCGCTCAATAAATAAAACATAAAAGTTTGCACAGTACTGTTTTGATGTTCTTCACCATCTTCATCCCAATAATCACCAAAATAGGTATCAGGTTTTTCGGTACTGCTGTTATTAGGATCACTCATATCCCTGAAACCTCCTGCAGTTTTATCACCACCATGTATCCAGTCAATACTTCCTTCAACCCATCCTTCAACCATTTCACCAAAAATATCTGCAAACGATTCATTTAATGCTGCTGCCTGACCAAAAGAATACAAGGGATCAATGTGAGCGTAATAAACAATACCATGTGTATATTCATGACCAA
>JACMJP010000223.1 GCA_014380545.1 Chitinophagales bacterium
ACATCTGGTGCAAGAACCGGAATGCCCATGCGCTTGCATTCATCCATAAAGAAACTCACTTTGTCAATATTACTTTGATTATGTGTGAGAACAGCACTCATGTATTCTGCGGGATAATGCGCTTTTAAATACGCAGTTTGATAAGCAACAAATGCATAACAGGTAGAATGTGATTTATTAAATGCATATTGCGCAAATGCTTCCCAGTCGGTCCAGATCTTTTCACAAACTTTTAAATTCAAATTATTTTTTGTGCAGCCCTCTATGAATTTACTTTTCATTTTGTCAAGCACATCTCTTTGTTTTTTACCCATTGCCTTGCGCAATACATCAGCTTCGCCCTTTGTGAAACCCGCTAATTTTTGTGAAAGCAACATCACCTGTTCCTGGTAAACAGTAACCCCATACGTTTCAGTTAAAAATTCTTCCATTTCAGGAACATCATAATGAATTTTTTCCCTGCCGTGTTTTCTTTTTATATAATTCGGAATATATTCCATCGGACCCGGTCGATAGAGAGCATTCATAGCAATGAGGTCTTCAAATTTATCCGGCTTTAATTCCTTTAAATATTTCTGCATGCCGGAGCTTTCAAATTGAAATGTTCCGTTTGTTTCTCCCCGTTGATATAATTCAAATGTTTGTTTATCGTCAAGTAAAATCTCATCAATGTTTATTTCTATGTTGTGATTTTCCTTAATTAATTGCAAGGCAGTTTTAATAATAGATAAGGTTCTCAACCCGAGAAAATCCATTTTAATTACTCCTGCACTTTCAACTACCTCGCCTTCATATTGTGTAACAACAAGATCAGAATCTTTTGCAACGGCAACAGGAATTAATTCCGTAAGATCTTTTGGTGCGATAATAATTCCTGCAGCATGCACACCTGTATTGCGCACACTGCCTTCAAGAATGAGCGCTTCTTTTATAATATTGCTTCGAACATCATTTGTATCATTTAATATTTTGCGTAATTGTTTTGCATTTTCCACATCGTCCATTTGCAAACCTTCTTTCGCAAATAAACTATCATCACCACTTAATGGAGCATGAATTAATCTGTTTAACGTAATTCCGGGGCGGTCAGAAACTAACTTACTTAAACCATTACTGTCAGCAAGCGGAAGATCCATTACACGGGCAACATCTTTTATACTTGTTTTTGCCGCCATCGTACCGTAAGTAATTAATTGCGCAACCTGGTTCTTGCCATATTTTTTTACAACATAATCAATTACTTTTTGCCTGCCGTCATCATCAAAATCAGTATCAATATCAGGCATACTTTTTCTGTCGGGATTTAAAAATCTTTCAAACAGTAAATTATATTTTATCGGATCAATATTGGTGATGCTGATACAATATGCAATAACACTCCCTGCAGCAGAACCTCTTCCAGGACCAACAAATACACCCATATCCCTTCCTGCTTTAATAAAATCTGCAACAATTAAAAAGTACCCGGCAAAGCCCATTGTCTTCACAGTGAATAATTCAAAATTTAACCGTTCTTCTACTTCACTGTGTATTTCCCCGTATCTTTTTTTTGCACCTTCAAATGAAAGATGTTTTAAATATTCCCATTGATTTAATACATCATCAGCATGAATTTTAAATTCGGCGGGAACGGGAAAGTTTGGTAATAGAATATCTTTCTTGAGATCCAGTAATTGTATTTTATCAACTATTTCGTTTGTATTATAAATTGCTTCCGGAATATCTTCAAACAGTTTTTGCATTTCATCCGTTGTCTTGAAATAAAACTGGTCGTTATAAAATGCAAAACGTTTTCCCTTCAATTGCATATCATCATCACCAAAATCTTTTGCTTTGGGTGTTGCCTGTTTTTCGCCAGTATTAATACACAATAAAATATCATGTGCATTTGCATCCTGTTGATCTACATAATGCGCATCATTGCTTGCAATTACTTTCACATTATATTTTGCAGCAAACTGCAACAATATATCATTCACATAAATCTGATCGGGAATATCATGGCGTTGCAGTTCCACATAATAATCCTCACCAAAAAGATTGAGCCACCATTTGAATATTTTTTCTGCTTCGTCTTTACCTTTTTTCATGATGGTTCTTGGCACTTCTGCAGCAAGGCAACAGGTGGTTGCAATTAATCCTTCATGATATTTTTCTATAAGTGATTTTTCTATTCTCGGATATTTTCCATACATGCCTTCGGTATATCCTAGCGAACACATCTTCATTAAATTTTTATAACCAGTCTCATTTTTTGCAAGCAGCACCTGGTGATAGCGTATATCTTTTTCTTCCCGGCTGAATTGTTTGCGCTCCATTTTTTCCACTACATAAAATTCACAGCCAACAATGGGTTTTACCTTTAAAGTGCCATCTTCATTTTTGTGTTTATATGCTTCTGCCACAAACTGGAAAACGCCGAACATGTTTCCATGATCGGTAATAGCCACCGCAGGCATATTATCCTTTGCTGCCTTTTTGTAAAGTCTCGAGATATCGCTGGCTCCATCCAGCAGGCTGAACATGGTATGATTATGTAAATGCGAAAATTGCATGTGCAGATAAAATTACACAGGAGTAGTTTTTTGAAAGCCAAAAAATACCAACATTTGTGTAAAAATTTATTTATGATTTCGTGGAATGACTTTGAAAAGATAGAAATCCGGGCAGGGACGATTGTTTCAGTTGATGATTTTCCGGGTGCAAAAAAACCTGCATATCAACTTACAATTGATTTTGGAGAATTCGGAATAAAAAAAAGCAGCGCACAAATAACAACTTATTATTCAAAAGAAGATTTGATCGGAAAACAAATAGTAGCTGTTGTAAATTTTCCGGTAAAACAAATTGCGAATTTTTTTAGTGAGTGTTTGGTGTTGGGTGCAATAGATAAAGATGGGAATGTAATTTTATTGCAGACAGAAAGAAATGTTGAGAATGGGTTGAGGATTAGTTAAAAAATATATTGAGGAATATAAATATCAAATATAATGAAAATCGCTGTAGCCGGACCATATTCAGCATCCACTGAAGAACAAAGAATTTAGATGTTATGAATATTGCAGCCGCCGAAATATATGTGAAAGGACATATTCCTGTTATCGGGTGAACGCTGCATTATTTGTTGCAGAAAAAAGTAATGCAGAAGATAAATACAAATTGATTATGGATATATCTCTTGCTGTAGTGGAAAGTTGTGATGCTTTATTATTGCTTGCCGAATCTCCAGGCGCAAATAAAGAAAGAGATCTCATTTTATCACAGGGAAAAAAAATATTTTATAGCCTGGATGAAATTGATTCTATCTAAATCATTTACCCCATTCCTCCTCCTTCACAATAATGTCATAATTATAAGGGCCTTTCCGGATTATTCCTATTAAACATGCGGAAATGCAGAAATCTGCACACTCTTTTTGTAAGTTTGGGGGCTTTAAAAAATAATCGTATGCAAAAAACATTTTTCTACTCCTCAGCATTTATTTTATTTATCTTTTTTGCAAACACACTATCAGCTCAATTAACTGTTGATGATACACCAACTCCTGAAGAACTTGCAGAATCCTTACTTGGTGAAGGTGTAACAATCAGTGATGTTACACTGGATTGCACAGATGGAGCTTTCGGTCTTTTTGAATGTATTGATTGTAATGTTGGAATCGGTTCAGGTCTTGTTTTAACTTCAGGTGATGTAACAGTTGCTGAGGGACCAAATACCGGAACAGGTGATACGGGTTCATGGGGTGCAGGAGGTGACGAAGACCTTTCTGAAATTTCCGGTTTTGAAACCTTTGACGCCTGTGTTTTGGAATTTGATGTAACTGTTGCCTCAGATAGTTTAATATTTAATTATGTTTTCGGATCAGAAGAATATACTACTTATGTTAATTCATCAGTAAATGATGCGTTCGGTTTATTTATTTCCGGCCCCGGAATTACGGGTTTAGAAAATCTTGCATTAATTCCAACCACTACTATAGGTATTTCAATTAATACTGTGAACCCACTTGAGTATGAAGAATATTATATTGACAATGGTGTTGGTTGCACACCATCAGGTGACTTTTGCTCTGAAGGAATTTTAAGTTCCCCTTATACTGATGAAGAATATTATATCGGTTATGATGGATTTACAACTGTGATGACAGCGAAAGCATATACAATCCCATGCGAAACATATCATTTAAAATTGGGTATTGCTGATGCAGGTGATGGTGTGCTTGATTCAGGGGTGTTTATTGAAGCAGGATCTTTATCAAGCCCGGGCGTTGTACTTTCTTATATTACCGATCTTGAATTTGAAGGTTATACAAATATTATTGAAGGTTGTGTTGATGGTTCTGTTACTGTTGATCTTTCATTTTCTCCTACAGATACATTTTCAGTTTATTTAGGAACAGGCGGCACGGCAACTTCAGGTGTTGATTACGATGCAATTCCTGATAGTATTGTATTTTATCCCGGCGATACAGGAGCTGTAATTCCGCTCGATGTTTTAGCTGACGGTTTAGGCGAAGGAGTAGAAACAATTATGATCACAGTTGAATTGGGTTGTGCATCTGGTGGTGAAGACACTCTCATCATTTCTATTTACGAAGATATTCCGCTAGAAATAACACCTGATACTGCAATATGTTATGGAGATACTCTAACATTAATTGCTGATGGTGCAGTATCTTATTCATGGTCGCCTGTTGCAACATTAAGTGATCCTGATGAACCGGTCACTGATGCATATCCATTATCAAGTACAACATATACAGTTTCAGCAATTGTTGGAAGTTGTACAAAATCACTAGACGTAAATGTTGATGTATTATCACCTCCTGAAATGAATACGAGTGGTGATGATGAAATTTGCATTGGTGAATCAATTGAAATTTCCGCAAGCGGTGCTGTAACTTATTTATGGACTCCGGCCGCAACCCTAGATATTCCAGATATTTCACATCCAACTGCAACACCAATTGTAACAACAACTTATTTTGTTACAGGAGCAAATGAAATCGGATGTACTTCGACTGAAGAATTAACTATTACTGTTCATACATTACCAAACGTAACAGCAGAACCCAATACATTGGGATGTTATGGTGATGAAGTACAATTAATGGCTGATGGTGCAGTAAATTATTCATGGAGTCCATCTGATGCATTAAATAACAATTCGATTGCAGATCCTGTAGCTACAATTTATGAAACAGTAATTTATACTGTTACAGGAACGGATGCAAATGGTTGTGAAAATACGGCAACGGTTACGGTTGAAATAGATCCTGTTCCATATGCGCAGGCATTTGGTGATACTGTTATTTATCTAGGTGAATCCGCATTTTTATATGGAATAGGTGGCGGAGATTTCTACTGGACACCTGCAGAAAGTTTAAATGATCCTTATGCATTAAATCCAATAGCTACTCCTGGTGTTACAACTACATATATTTTAACTGTTTCGAGTATTGCAGGATGCACTACAATTGATTCGGTTACAGTTGTGGTTACAGATAAACCTTTAGTATTAGTGCCGAATGCATTTTCACCAAATGGTGATGGAATAAATGATCTCATTAATTTTATTGCAAGAGGAGATATAGCAACATTACATTTTTCAATTTATAACCGATGGGGAGAAATGCTTTATGAAACAAATACTCCTGTGGGTGGATGGGATGGAAAAATTAATGGTGAAGAACAACCGATTGGAGTATATGTTTATTTAGTTACCCTTACCGATCTTGTTGGGAGGGATTATGTGTATAAAGGAAATTTCATGCTGGTGAAATAAATAATTTAAAATAAGCGATCCGTACAGAAAGAAACTCAATCTTTCTTTTTATTGAACAGGTCGCTTATTTTATCTTTTACTTCATCAAACACATCTTCCACTTTTTCCTTTGCATCTACAGCACTATCAATTAATTTTTCTTTAATGCCTTCGCTTAATTTTCCGCCATTCATCATATTATCAATCTGCGAATGAAAAGATTTCGGCATTTTGTCTTTTAAATATTTGGATATTGTTTCAATAGAAAGTTTTGCCTGTTCATCATTGATGCCGGCAGTTTCTTTTAATTTGTTTATGAGTTCCTGCATGATGTTATTTAAAATTTAAGAATTAAATAAAATTGATCAATATGTTTAATACATTAAAATTTTGTTCAATAATAATTACTATACCCCAATTCCTGCCGCACAACCCTTAATCCCTAAAGGGAATCCACCACACAAAATCGTTAGCTAAATATTTTTGCATTTCATTGGCTAATTAATTTTTCCCACCATATTCATCGGCACAACCCATTCATCAAATTGTTCCGGTGTTAAATATCCAAGTTCAACAGCAACTTCTTTTAATGTTTTATTTTCTTTATGCGCCTTTTGGGCAATTTCAGCAGCTTTATAATATCCTATTTTATTATTTAATGCAGTTACCAGCATTAAAGAATTATCTACATGGTTTTTAATATTTGCTTCAATCGGTTCTATTCCTTCAGCACATTTATCATTAAATGAAATACATGCATCGCCAATTAATCTTGCACTGTGTAAGAAATTATAGATCATCATCGGTTTGAAAACATTTAATTCAAAATGACCTGTTGCGCCACCAATATTAATTGCAACATCATTTCCCATTACCTGCGCAGCAACCATACTTAAAGCTTCGCATTGTGTTGGATTTACTTTTCCGGGCATTATGGATGAACCAGGTTCATTATCCGGAATTTGAATTTCACCAATGCCACTTCTCGGCCCCGATGATAACATGCGAATATCATTTGCAATTTTCATTAAAGAAACTGCAACGGTCTTTAATGCGCCATGCGATTCTACTATTGCATCATGCGCAGCTAATGCTTCAAATTTATTTTCAGCAGTAATAAATGGTAAGCCGGTTAATTGCGCAATATTTTTTGCAACCAGTTCATCATATCCTTCAGGTGTATTTATTCCTGTGCCAACGGCTGTGCCTCCTAATGCTAATTCACTTAAATGTGCTAATGAATTTTTAATTGTTTTTAATCCATGATTTAATTGAGAAACATATCCTGAAATTTCCTGACCGAGTGTAAGTGGTGTTGCATCCATAAAATGTGTTCTGCCAATCTTAACAACCTGTATAAATGCTTTTGATTTTTTATCAAGCGTATTTCTCAATTTTTCAATCCCGGGAATTGTTGTCTCCATTAAAATTTTATACGCAGCAATATGCATAGCAGTCGGAAATGTATCATTACTTGACTGCGATTTATTTACATCATCATTTGGATGAATTTTTTTCTTTTCATCCAATAAACTTCCTCCCATTAATACATGCGCACGATAAGCGATCACTTCATTCACATTCATATTACTTTGTGTGCCACTTCCTGTTTGCCACACAACCAATGGAAACTGGTCATTTAATTTTCCTTCCAGTATTTCATCGCATACTTGAGAAATAATTTCCGCTTTTTCTTTCTCTAAAACATTTAATTGGTTATTCGTTATTGCAGCAGCTTTTTTTAAATAAGCGAATGCCGCAATAATTTCTTTCGGCATTTTATTAATATCCTGCGCTATCGGGAAATTCAAAATAGAACGCTGTGTTTGTGCACCCCAGTAAACATCTGCGGGAACATCTATGGT
>JACMJP010000224.1 GCA_014380545.1 Chitinophagales bacterium
AATTAATGTTGGATAATCTGTAAGTGTATAATAGCTGCAACTTGTTTTTTCAAATGCTTCCTGTGCTATATCAAAACCATACGTAAAAAGTGCAGTTAAGCCTAACACATTTGCTCCTGCATTGCGCAATGCATCTACTGCCTGTAAGCTGCTCATGCCAGTGGAAATGAGATCTTCAACAACAACAATCGTATCGCCGGTATTTAACTTCCCTTCAATCTGATTTGTTAATCCATGCTTTTTTGCTTCATTGCGCACATAAATAAATGGTTTATTCAATGCTTCTGCAACCAGTACACCATGCGGAATTCCTGCTGTTGCTACACCCGCTATGCTATCCACATTGCCATAATGTTGCTGAATACAAAGTGCAAGGTTATTTTTGATGAATGTGCGCACATCAGGAAATGAAAGTGTTAAGCGGTTATCGCAATAAATTGGGGATTTCCATCCAGAAGCCCAGGTAAAGGGTTGTTGAGGATTTAATTTTATTGCATTAATATCAAGTAAATATGCTGTAAATAATTTTGCAACAGATTCATTAAATAACATGGCTCAAAACTATAAAATATTTATCAATGAGATCCCGATCATTATTGTGGAAGGAAATTCTTTGAACGGTTTATTACATGAGGAATTAAATCCTGTTTATTTCTTCACACAAAAAACGGAAATACAAAAAGCATTTGAATTTGCCCAGGCAGGAAATTATTTTAAAAGCCTTACAATAATTTGCGAGGATGCAAAGGCGATGAAAAAACAATTGTTTGCACAGTACAGAACAATTAAGGCAGCAGGAGGCTGTATTTTTAATACAAAAAAAGAAATTCTGATGATACTGCGACACGGTATGTGGGATCTGCCGAAAGGTAAAATTGAAAAAGGCGAAAAGAAAAAAAAAGCGGCTATCCGTGAAGTACGGGAAGAAACCGGAATTGAAAAAGTAGAGATCATTAATAAATTGATGAAAACATATCATACCTATGCAGCGGCAGAAGACCAGAAAATATTAAAAGTAACACACTGGTATTATATGCAGAGTTATGAGGATACCAATTTGATTCCGCAACTGGAGGAAGGAATTGAAACTGTTGCATGGATAGATGAAGAACACCTTGATGATAAATTAAAATACACCTATGGCAGCATTAAAAATGTAGTGGATGCTGCTATTGTTGCATCGCATCTCTCATAACACAGGCAGGAACAAGGTGATCAAATTTGCCTTTGTATCTAATTAATTCCCTTACAATTGTTGAATTAATATGTGAATATTCCGGTGCTGTCATCACAAAAATTGTTTCAATGGAATCTTCAACTGATCTGTTTAAAGCCGCAATTGTTTTTTCATATTCAAAATCAATAGTATTTCTTAATCCCCTTAAAATAAATTGCGCATTTTTTTCTTTGCAGAAATTTACGGTTAACCCTTCATAGTTTGTTATTTCAATTTTTTCATGTACCTGAAATATTTCGTGTAACCATTTTAAACGCATTTCAAGAGTGAAATAGTTTTTCTTTTGTGCGTTAACACCAACTGCAATAATTATTTTGTCAAATAGATCAATGCTCCGGTTAATAATATCAATATGACCAATTGTTATTGGATCGAAAGAGCCGGGAAAGAGTGCGATGTGGTTATTCATTAAAAAAATTATTTATTCTCAAAAATACTAAATATAGTAGAGCCGTAATTTCTTTTATCTTTAAAATTCGGGTGGATGTCAAATTTATGTTTGGGATTGTGTTCAAGAATAAACCATCCGTTATCAGCTAATAATTGTAATTCAAAAATTTCGTTGGGTATTTCAGCTAATGTTTCCAAAGCATAGGGAGGCCCTGCAAAAATGATATCAAATTTTCTTTTTGTGCTGTGCATGTATTGGAACACATCCATTTGCATTACGGTTGCAGGTATCTTTAATTCTTCCATTGTTTTTTTTATGAAAGCAATGCTTCTTCCGTCTTTTTCTATACATACAATTTCATCGCAACCCCTTGATGCCATTTCATAGCTTAAACTTCCTGTGCCTGAGAACAGATCGAGAAAAGAAATACTTTCAAGATCAAAATTATTTACAAGAATATTAAATAAACCTTCTTTTGCAGAATCAGTAGTAGGTCTTGCAGGAATATTTGCAGGCGGATGAAATCTTTTTCCTTTAAATCTTCCCGTTACTATGCGCATAAGTGCAAACTAAAAAGTGTTGTATAATAATGTAAGGATGTTATTTCTGAAGCTGCCGGTAATTTTAAATGATCAGGAGTATTAATGAAGCCTATGTTCCTGAAAAATTTATATAATTCATTATACAAAACAGAATCTTCTATAATATAGCCGCATAATTTCAAATCGGATACATTTCTGTCAATTTGCAATTGATCACTCACCAATAAAGCAAAATACAAAAAATCTTCTTTATTCTTAAATTGAAACTGGTTGCAGAATTTTAATTCTTTATTTTCAAGATATATAATATGCATATGATCCTGCCGTACATCAAAGATCAATTGCGCAGCATGCATATCATTTTTATGAGCCTGAATATATTCAAGTAATGCCGTGGATGTATGAAATATTTTTGCGTTTGGAAAAGTGGCACTGAGGTATTTTTTTAATTCCTTGTAAATAACAAAAACATTTTTAATAGTTAAACCCCTTATATAATTTACTTCTGTTGTTTCTTTTTCTGCAACATGTGTATTATATTTTAAATAGTCACCAGCAAGTTCTTCTTCAAATAACGTTTCCGGAACAAGCATAAAGGCAGGCCATGCAATTGATATTTTCGTTTCTTTTACAGGTATATGCAAAATGTCTTCAGCATTTATAATATTTTTTAAGCGGCTTGAAAAATCACTGCCATTGATTCCCTGCGGAAAAGTAATTCTTTTTAAAGCTGCAATTTTTCCTGTTGATTTATCATATATAACAAAAGCAAGTTGCTGGCGCTCCAGTTCCATCAGCAGGCTGTAGTGCTGTGTGAAATTCCTGTTAAATGATGCATCAACAAATTGTTCCATTGTGCTGTAAAAATAGCGTATTCAGTTTATTATATTTTGCAGGCGTTCTCACTTGAAACATTACCTTTGTGTTCGTTTATAAAAATAATATGCAACATTTAATTAGCAGGCCAAGAAGATTAAGAAAAAATACGATCATCAGAAACATGGTTGCGGAAACAAGATTAAGTAAGGACATGTTTATTTATCCGTACTTTGTAATGCATGGTCAAAATATAAAACATGCTATTAATGCGATGCCCGGCATTTATCATTTTTCTCCTGATACATTAGTGAAAGATGTTAGTGAGGTTTTAAAATTAGGCGTCAATAAAATTTTATTATTTGGTGTTGGTGAGGAAAAAGATGCTGAGGCAACATCTTCTTACGCAATGAGCAATGCTGTTGCAAATGCAATAAGATTATTGAAAGCGGAGTTTGGAAATGACATTTATATTATTACAGATGTTTGTTTATGTGCTTATACGGATCATGGTCATTGCGGTGTATTACATGGACATACAATTACAAATGATGAATCTATTGATATTTTATGCAAAATGGCATTGATGCATGCAGAAGCCGGATCCGATATGGTTGCCCCAAGCGATATGATGGACGGAAGAGTTGGCGCAATAAGAGATCATCTTGATGAAAATAAATTTACGGATACTGCGATCATGAGTTATTCTGTAAAATATGCATCCGCCTATTATGGCCCTTTTCGTGAAGCTGCAGATTCTGCTCCCTCTTTCGGCGACAGAAAAAGTTACCAGATGGATACACGAAATGTAATAGAAGGAATTAAGGAAGCGCAAATTGATGAAGATGAAGGTGCAGATATTCTTATGGTGAAACCTGCACTTGCATATTTGGATGTAATAAGTAAAGTAAAACAAAATACAAATTTGCCGCTTGCATGTTATAATGTTTCCGGCGAATATAGCATGGTGAAAGCTGCAGCACAATTAAATTATATTGATGAACAAAAAATCGTGATGGAAAATATGTATGCATTTGCAAGAGCCGGTGCAGATATTATTATCAGCTATCATGCAAGGGATATATTTGAAAAAAAATGGATGTGAAGGGAAAAAGATAGTAGGATAGGTGGAAGGAGTTAATGGGGATAGGTGGAAGACAGGAAATAGAGTTGCCAAAAAATAAAATCATTATTTATGGATAGCTATGATGGTTTGGAAAACCTTGAAATTTATAAAATGGCAATGGAGATTGGAGAACAGGTTTGGAGTATTGTTGTAAAATGGGATGGTTTCAATAAATATAGTCTAGGAACACAATTGGTTTCTGCGGCAGATTCTATCGCAAACAACTTAAGTGAAGGTTATGGCAGATATCATTATAAAGAACGGAAGCAATTTTGTTATTACGCAAGAGGTTCAATGTTTGAAACATATACTGAATTAACAAAAGCGAAAGCAAGAAGTTTAATTGACGATGTAATATTTAATTCTATTGCAGAACAACTGAATATTCTAAAACCAAAATTAAACGCATATATAAACAGCATAGGTAAATGATGTCGCAAACAATAATATTAATTTCCCTTTCCTCCTTAACCCCTTCCAGCTATCCCCCTTGGGTTTAAAATGCAAATACAAATAACATATCGCCAGATCATTTCTCTCTCTCTGCCACTTATGGCAACATCTTTATTTAATAATGTTATTAATTTAATTGGTGTTGCATTTATGGGCAGGGTAGGGGAAACAGAACTCGCTGCCATTGGTATTGCTGCATTAGTATTTATTTTACTTACGATGATACCTTACGGATTTTCTGTGGGCTTTCAAATAATTATTGCAAGAAGGGCAGCTGAGCAGGAATATACTTCCATAGGAAAAATATTTAATAATAATCTGGTCTTCATGTGCGCTGTAGGAATTTTATTGTTTTTATTTCTTCGTTTTTTAGCGCCAATTGCCCTTGAACCATTTTTTTCTTCACAGGCAATTTATGATGCCGGAATGAGTTATCTGCATTACAGGAGTTTCGAAATATTTCTTGCATGTTTTGCATTTACACTCATTGCATTTTACACAAGTATCGGCGATAATAAAATTATTGGCATCAGTGCTTTGGTAATGTTGCTGGTAAATATATTTTTTAATTACAGTCTGGTATTTGGAGAAAATGGTTTTCCTGAAATGGGAATTGAAGGGGCCGGATTAGCTTCTCTTATTTCAAGTTCCACTGCATGCTTATTAAATCTCGGCTATTTAATTTTTTCAAAATACAGAAAACAATTCGGCCTTTTTAATTTCCGGAAATTTGAATGGCTGCAGGTGCAAAGCGGATTAAAATTATCAGGACCAATTGTGCTGCAACATTTTTTGTCAACCGGAACATGGGCAATATTTTTTCTTATGATAGAAAAAATGGGTATTGAAGCATTAGCTGCAAGCAACGTTGCTAAAGAGGTCTATATGATACTGGGTGTTACAACCTGGGGATTTGCAAA
This sequence comes from Chitinophagales bacterium, assembly GCA_014380545.1. Taxonomy (GTDB): domain Bacteria; phylum Bacteroidota; class Bacteroidia; order Chitinophagales; family BACL12; genus JACMJP01. The sequence goes on from JACMJP010000224.1 coordinate 5,486, forward strand.
TGCAACAAATAGTTTAGTGAGTAATCTCCTCGGGCAGGGCAGGCATGATGAGGTTTTTGAATTAGTAAAAAAAGTAATTTGGGTAAGCCTTGTATTTTCATTTGCGTTGTGTGCTGCTATTCTAATTTTTCCCTCCTACTTTGTGGAAATATTTACAAATGATGAGAAAATTATTCAGGAAGCGATAGGCCCGGTTCGTATTGCAGGTGTATGTTTAGTAATGATGGCAGTCAGCAGTATTCTTTTCCGTGCAGTTACAGGAACCGGCGCCACAAGATATTCACTCCTGCTTGAATTTATAACACTCATCATTTATATGGTTTATGTTATAATTCTTATTCCTGTATTAAATGTAAATCTTACTATTGCCTGGACAAGCGAATTCATTTACTGGCTTGCACTTGCATGGCTGTGCTGGAATTATTTAAAAGGCGGGAAGTGGAAGACGTATAAAGTTTGAAGTGTCAATCTTCAACTCTTCTTCACAATAATTTCTACTCTTCTGTTCATTTCCTGATCTTGCGGTGATTTTTCAATTTCAATGAGTCTTTGTGATGCACCTTTTCCCGAGTAACGCATTCTTGTTTCATCAATTCCGTTTTTAATTAAATAATTATAAATTTCTTTTGACCTATTCACAGAAAGATCCAATTTCTGTGTATCAATATCATAAGCATCTTTTGTTTTATCAGGTTCACAACAAATGTGTCCAACAATTTCAATTTCAAGACCTGGATTTTCCTGCATTGCCTTTAATAATTGTTTTAATGTTGGTATTGACTTGGGCAATAAAATATGCCTGCCGGGTTGAAAGTTTAAATTATCAAGTATGAGTGTTTCACCTTCAACAAAATCTTTGGCAGAAATACTGTCTTTAAAAACTTTTATTTCTGTATTATCCTCTATATCATATCCTGTAATTTCTTTTTCACTCATGGTCAATGGATAACAAATTACATCCACCCTTCTGTTCACTTTTCTTTCTTCCTCATTTGCATTTTTATTTAATGCAATTTTTTCTCCATAACCTTTACATAATTTCACCTGTTGTATCTCCAGGCCATTATTTAATAATATTTCTTTTATATGATCTGCCCTTTGCTGCGAAAGAATATAATTAAAAGCATCATCATCAATATTATCGCAATAACCTTTTATGTGTATGGTATAAGTTGTTTTATTATTGATACTGTCTTCAATAAAATAAAGTAAGCGCAACCTTTCATTAAACTCAATTTTTTCTTCGCCGAATGGGAAATAAACAGAAATTCTTTTCACCTGGGCATTTGTTTCTCCGGCATACAGAAACATTGCAAATAAACTAACAATGGCAATCCGGATATACCTCCCCAGGTTTGCAGAAGAGAATAGCATGTTTTTCATACAAGCAATTTTATCGAAGGATTTAAACAATTCATCGAAAAACCTTTTTTTCATCAAAATGTTTCCAAATCTTTGCACCGCCTGTAACATTTTGGAAAGATATTCCCTCTTACGGGCACCCTGTTAATCTTCGTTAAAGATATAGGTGGCAGGGTAACGTAAAAATTCAATGAATTATTTTTGTACTTGTCCGCTTCAGGCGGATATAAAATAAAAAACTACAATGAAAAAACTAACAGCAATTTATTTATCTATTATCTCTTTACTATTCGTAAACGCAACACAGGCACAGCTCCAGGATATTCTTGAAGAACATTTTGACGCAGTAGGGCAAAAAAAACTAAATAAAACTGAATCCATGTACACTACAGGCAAGATAGTGCAGATGGGTTTTGAAATTCCAATGAGCCTGACCCTGGCAAGACCGAATAAGGTGAGAATGGAAGGAACATTTCAAGGGCAAACATTTGTGCAGGTATATAATGGAACAGAAGGATGGAGCATAAATCCTTTTGCGGGTTCTCTTGATCCCCAGCCGATGGGCGCAGACGAATTGATAAGCATGAAAACACAGGCTGATATGGACGGAATGTTATGGGATTGGGAGATAAA
>JACMJP010000225.1 GCA_014380545.1 Chitinophagales bacterium
CCTGAAAAAAGAATTTGGCTTGAGGATGAGAGCCATTTGATCGGAAATGTTTTTATCCCTGAAGAATTCTGGCAGCAAATGCGGAATGCTCCTGTTGTGTATTGTGATTTTCCCGTTGAAGAAAGAATTAACTATTTAGTAAATACTTATGGAGATTTTAACAAAGAGGGAGTAATTAATGCTGTAAAAAAAATTACAAAACGTCTTGGCGGGCAACATGCAAAAGATGCAATAGAAAATTATGAATCTGGTAATTTACATGAAGCAACAAAGATTGTTTTGGTTTATTATGATAAAACATATCAGTATGGATTAGATCAAAGGAGCACGGAAAAGATTTTTAAAATTGAAATGGAAAAAATAGATCCGGAAGAAAATGCAATTGAAATAATTCAAAAGGTATCATGTATCAAGTATCAGGAATCAAGTATTGTAGTATAAAATAATTTTAAATAAGTAAATAATCGAAATCATAAATTGTAATTCGTAAATAAGAAGTATGGAACAGGAAATAATAGAAAAAATTAAACTCACTCAATATTCACATGGTGCCGGATGTGGCTGTAAAATATCTCCGAAAATTTTAGATGAGATATTAAAATCAGTGGGTAAACAAAATACATTTCAAAATTTAATTGTGGGGAATGAGACAAAAGATGATGCAGCAGTTTTTGATATCGGCAACGGTAAAGGAATTGTTTCAACAACAGATTTTTTTATGCCAATTGTGGATGATGCAACTCAATTTGGAAAAATTGCAAGTGTGAATGCAATTAGCGATGTATATGCAATGGGCGGAACTCCTTTAATGGCAATTGCAATTCTCGGATGGCCTATTGATAAAATTCCTGCACATGTTGCGGGTGAAGTTTTGGAAGGTGCCAGACAGGCATGCGCTGCAGCAAATATTCCATTGGCAGGCGGGCACAGCATTGATTGCCCGGAGCCGGTTTTTGGTTTAGCGGTAAGCGGACTGATTGATTTAGACTATTTGAAAAAAAATTCAGGCGCTAGTACCGGATGCAGTTTATACCTTACAAAAAAACTCGGTGTTGGTATTTTAACAACAGCACAGAAAAAAAATATTTTGAAAGAAGAGCACCAAAATATTGCTCCTGAAAGCATGATGCAATTAAATAAGATCGGGGAAATATTCGGCAAATTAAATTATATAGAAGCAATGACAGATGTTACAGGTTTTGGCTTGCTCGGCCATTTAACTGAGATGTGTGAAGGAAGCAATGTAAGTGCTGAAATTAACTTTGATTTAATTCCGACAATTGATAAAAATATTTTAAATTATTATTTGGAATTAAAGTCAGTACCGGGTGGAACAGTGAGAAATTTTAATTCTTATGGTGAAAAAATATCAGGACTTAATGAATACTCTAAAAATATTCTTTGCGATCCGCAAACAAGCGGAGGATTATTAGTTGCTGTTAAAAATGGATTTGAAGGTGATTTTGAAAAAATATGTGCTCAGCATGAACTGGAAGTAAAAAGTTTTGGAAAATTAATATCTAAAGATAAATTTGTTATAATTGTAAAATAAGAAATTGCTTTGTAATAGCCATTAAATAAAAACAGCATGAAAAATGACCATGCTGTTTTTATATTAAAATCTGGATTAAAAGCCTAATAGCCTGGATAAGCCAACAGTTAATTGACCAACTTCAGTTCCTGTAATGTCATACATATAACCTACTCTTAGCTCTAAAGGTTGTTCAAAAATAGAAGCACGGATACCTGCATTCCCCGTCGGGCCGAAAAATCCCGGTAAGCCAACTAAAAGAGAATATTCAACTCCGGCGCCTGCAAAAAATCCAACGCCATCATCATCGCCGCTTGTGGTACCCATTCCGCCATTAATATCAACTGTAACAGGAAAATCAAAACCTAAATAATTTTCTCCATAATAATCATTTGAATTATAATAGAAACCTATTGCTGGTCTTGCCCCTACAGATAGAGCCATGTCGCCTAATTCTGTAAAGTTCAGTCTTGCATGGTACGTACCCCCGGGCCATGCATAATTTGTAATGTCGGTATAAATGGCTGCACCAAAACTGTGCATGTATTCAACCTGGGCTTTCATTTTAATGAAAGGACAAATGAGAAGTAAAATAAAGAGTGTTTTTTTCATTATGATTTAGTTTTTTCTAAAAATAAAAGTAATATTCATAAAACATAACATTGTTTCAATATTTAGTAAGACTTTTGTTCATTATAGCAAACTTAACAGTCACTTATTCTACCAGTTAAACTTCTTTACCTTAAAATATTTATGCGGATCAGTTTTAAAATGTTTGAATGATGAATTGAATATTATCTGTCGTACATACCTAAAAATTCAAATAATATAAGTATACATAATAAAATTTAGTTACAGTTTCTGTGGAATAAAATTGTGGAAGTTCTTTCTTATACATAGTCACATGAGTATGTATTCTTTTATCCCTCCTCACCTTTAATTATTTTTGCACCAATGGAAATTTCAAAAACATATAACCCTGCCGAGATAGAAGATAAATGGTATGCACACTGGATGGAAAAAAAATATTTTCATTCAGAACCCGATGGGAGAGAACCATACACAATTGTAATCCCTCCGCCTAATGTAACTGGGGTATTGCATATGGGCCATATGCTCAATAATACGATCCAGGATGTTTTAATTCGCCGGGCAAGAATGATGGGAAAAAATGCCTGCTGGGTTCCGGGAACGGATCATGCGAGCATTTCTACAGAAGCGAAAGTGGTTGGAATGCTCCGGGAAAAAGGAATTAAAAAATCTGATCTAACAAGAGAACAATTTCTTGAATATGCATGGGAGTGGAAGGAAAAATACGGAGGAATTATTTTACAGCAACTAAAAAAATTGGGTGCAAGCTGTGATTGGGAACGCACAAATTTTACAATGGATCCCGCTTATTATGAAGATGTAATTAATGTATTTATTGATCTGTATGAAAAGGGGCATATTTATCGTGGTTTAAGAATGATTAACTGGGATCCTGAGGCAAAAACAGCATTGAGTAATGAGGAAGTATTTTATAAAGATGTTGTTTCAAAATTGTATTATGTAAAATATAAATTAAAAGACAGCAATGAATTTATAACTATTGCGACTACAAGACCTGAAACGATTCTTGGTGATACAGCAATTTGTGTACATCCTGATGATGAAAGATATAAAAATTTAAATGGTAAAACTGTTTTGGTTCCGATAATAAACAGGGAAATAAAAATAATTGCAGATAGTTATGTAGATAAAGATTTTGGAACAGGCGCATTAAAAGTTACTCCTGCTCATGATGTGAATGATTATGAATTGGGATTAAAACATAAATTACCCGTAATTAATATATTTAATGAAGACGGAACATTAAATGCCGATGCTGAAATATTAATTGGTGAAAACAGGTTCGCTGCAAGAAAAAAAATGGTTGCTTTATTAGAAGAAAGCGGTCAGTTAATTAAAATAGAAGATTTAAAAAATTCTGTGGGATTTTCTGAAAGAACAGATGCAGTAGTTGAACCAAGATTAAGCTTGCAATGGTTTGTCGCAATGAAAGAAATCTCCAAACCTGCGTTGGAAAATGTTGTAAATGGAAACATCAAATTACATCCGCATAAATTTATTAATACTTACATTCATTGGATGGAAAATGTAAGGGATTGGTGTATTAGTCGTCAGCTTTGGTGGGGCCACCGCATTCCTGCATGGTACAATGCAAACGGTGAATTTGTTGTGGCAAAAACAGAAGAAGAAGCAGAAATTCTATTTGCACAAAAACAATTAGCTAACGAAAATATTTATCAGGACCCTGATGTGCTGGACACATGGGCAAGCAGTTGGTTGTGGCCTATAAGTACATTCAATGGTTTTACAAATGAGAAAGATATAAAATATTATTATCCAACAAATACATTAGTAACAGCTCCTGAAATTTTATTTTTCTGGGTTGCCCGAATGATCATTGCCGGAAAAGAATACACTGGATTAAAACCTTTTACCAATGTTTATTTAACGGGCATTGTGCGTGATAAGCAGGGAAGGAAAATGAGTAAGTCATTAGGAAATAGTCCTGATCCATTAGATCTGATAAAACTATACGGTGCAGATGGAGTGAGGGTAGGAATGTTGCTAAGTTCACC
>JACMJP010000226.1 GCA_014380545.1 Chitinophagales bacterium
ATCAATTTGGCCCCGATAGCGATCGGGGTTGCCAGGTTTGACGTTAAAAATTCCAGCACAGCAGCAAGCCGCCGACGTTAGTGGAGATAGCCATTCTAAAATTTCCTTATCTTTGAAGTATGACAGAATTACATTCGATAAAGCAAATCTTAACTCAACTCAAGCCAGAGTTGAAGCGGAAGTATTTTGTCAACTCCATAGGTTTATTTGGGTCTGTTGTTCGGAATGATTTTACTGAGAAAAGCGACATAGATATAATTGTTGATTTTAGTAAGCCAATTGGAATTGAATTCATTGATCTTGCAGATTATATTGAAAGCAAGCTCCGGAAAAAGGTTGATTTGGTTTCCAGAAATGGAGTTAAACCAAAGTACTTTAATCAAATTGAATCCGAAATCATCTATGTCTAAGCGGGAGCCATTTCTTCTGGTTGAAGATATTATAGATAGTGCAAACAAAATCCTTGACTATACCCACAGCCTTTCATTTGAAGAATTTACCAGCGATAGCAAAACGATTGATGCAGTAATTCGAAATTTTGAAATAATTGGTGAAGCCGCAAATAGATTACCAGATGATTTTAAAGACAAGCATACTAACATAGATTGGCATCGGATTCGTGGTTTTCGGAATCGAATTGTTCATGATTATTTTGGCATTGATTATTCTATTGTTTGGGAGATTAAAGAATCATTTCTTCCAAATCTTATTTCATCACTGAAATCACTTTAAGCTACTTCTCTAAATATTGGTTAATAACACAACATTATTCTAATCCCCCTCTCTCTATTCCTCCTTATATTTGCATAGCCCTCACGGCAAAACCAAAATGAACTAAAACATCAAAAACTAAATTTACAGACTCATTATTATTACACATCATTCATTTATGTATATAGAACAACTTTACACAAATTGCCTGGCAGAAGCCGCATATTATATTGAAAGCAATGGCGAAGCAGCAGTAATAGATCCGCTGCGGGAAACGGAGCCTTATATAGAAAAAGCAAAAAGCCGCAATGCAAAAATTAAGTATGTGTTTGAAACACATTTTCATGCAGACTTTGTGAGCGGTCATATTGATCTTGCAAGAAAAACAGGCTCGCAAATTATTTATGGCCCTGAAGCAAATACAAGTTATGATGTAATTAATGCAACCGATGGTGAAGAATTTTTTGTAGGCAAGCTAAAAATAAAAGCACTGCACACACCAGGCCATACACTGGAATCCACCTGCTATTTATTATTTGATGAGAACGGAAAAGAGCATTGCATTTTCACAGGCGATACTTTGTTTGTTGGGGATGTTGGAAGACCAGATCTTTTAGATGGAATTATGACGAAAGAAGAACTTGCAAGCAAAATGTTTGATTCATTAAATAACAAAATAAAAACATTGCCGGATGAAGTAATTGTATATCCTGCACATGGGCCGGGAAGCGCATGCGGAAAAAGTATGGGCAAAGAAACATTTTCAACAATCGGTATTCAGAAAAAAACAAATTATGCTTTAATTCATACCGAGAGAGAAGCATTTATTAAAGAAGTAACAGATGGATTAAATAAACCACCACAATATTTCTTTGAGGATACAAAAATTAATAAGAATGGTTATGATGCAATTGATGATGTAATTATAAAAAATAAAACTGCTTTAACATTAGATCAATTTGAACATGCTGTTATTGATGGAGCAATTATTTTAGATACAAGAATAGCAGATGAATTTGAAACAGGTTTTATTCCCGGTTCATTAAATATCGGGTTAAACGGAATGTTTGCAGTTTGGGTTGGAACATTAATAGACATAAATAAACCGCTTGTATTAATTTGTGCTGACGGAAAAGAAGAAGAAACAATTTTGCGTTTGGCAAGAGTGGGTTATGAAAATGTAGCTGGTTATTTAAAGGGTGGTATTGAAACATACAAAGCATTGAATAAAGAATTGCAAACTGTAAATTCAATTAATGCGGAGTTAATTGAAAAGTTTTATGGAAATGATGATTATATAGTTCTGGATGTTCGCAAACCTTCAGAATACGAAACAGAACATATTAAAGGAGCTATTAATATTCAACTAAGTGAAATAAAAGAACGTTATAACGAACTGCAACCCGGTAAAAAATATATTCTGCATTGTGCAGCAGGCTATCGTTCTATGATGGCTGCATCTATTTTAAAAGATCATAACATAGAAAATTTTGTAAATGTTTATGGAGGTTATGGAGCAATTAAAAAAACTGAACTTCCTAAAGAAGCAAACTTACCCGAATTAGCCTGAAATTTAATATATTGATTTACAAGCCCTGATGTTAAAACCAGGGCTTTTTATTTTAAATAGAAAATATTAATCTATTTTTATGTAATGAAAGGAAACTTCATACTTCTTACCCTGATACTTTTCATGAGTTCATGCCTGAAAATGAAAATTAATGAAAATACAGATAGGATTGCGGGTTTGTGGCAGATTGAAAAAAAAGAAGTAAACGGGTCAAATCAAACAGATAATTTCAAAGCATCCCATATAAATTATGTTTTATCATTTACACCTGAGGGTGCTTTCACTGAAACATACGCTGATGCCTTTGGAGATTTACAGATATTTGAGGGAAGCTGGCTTTTTCTCAATAATGTAAAGGAGTTAAAATTAAGTGATAATACACAGGATCGCATTTATGATATTATAGAATTAACCACAACAATTCTTACAATTCAATTATTGAATACGCCCGATGAAACACTTTTTTATTTTGTAAGATAAGATTTATTCATCATCATATTTTCTTGTGATGATTGAAAATACTCCAAAGAGAATTACTTCAAGAATTGTCATTATAATAATATCCCAGATAGGAAACCAGAAAGTAGAAAAAGAATAAATATGTAAGTTCTCAGGTTTATTTTCAGGATAAATTAATTTTACCTTATCTCCCTTATTATACTTTGTTATTGATATTAATTCTTTTGGTGTGTAATATTTTATGCTGTCATTCCTTTCAAATTTGATCGTAGGTCGTGTTACTGTGCTTTTTTTCCTTCCGTTACTCGCTATATCAGATGTTACATTAAAAACTACTCCATCTATAATTTTAGAGCTTGCATATTCAATAAAATTGAAAAGCGGAAAAATGATCAGAATAA
>JACMJP010000227.1 GCA_014380545.1 Chitinophagales bacterium
CTTCAGATACAACATTCAGAACAGCGAATGACTGAACTGTAAAAGCCATAAGAGCAAAAAACAATATTTTTTTCATTTTTAAATTATTTAGTTACAAAGGTAAAACAGACCTATAAGTTTATGAAAGACAAAATAATTCCGATTCCGCAATTTTTTATTACACACTAACCATCGCACTTTTGTGAAAAATTAAGCCTGATGGAGAAATTAGAAGAGCGCATACAAAAATCAATCACTCATACAGTGAAGGCTATTTTCCCCAATACTACTAACCACTATGATACGTTATTTGGAGGTACCGCCCTGATGTGGATGGATGAAGTTGCATTTATAACGGCTACAAGATTCAGCAGGCAAAAGATGGTAACTGTAAGCAGCGACAGGGTGGATTTTACCAAACCTGTTCCGGCAGGAACGATCGCCGAGCTTATAGGTAAGGTAAAATCAGTTGGAACAACATCAGTAATTGTAAAAGTTGAAGTATATTTGGAGCAGATGTATAACGACGAAAGAGAGAAAGCGATGGAAGGCACATTCACAATGGTAGCGATTGGCGAAAACAAACACCCTGTTAAAATTGTTATTTAAATTTTCCCGCAACACACTACACATACATATTACTGAATTTATTTTTTAAGGCGAAGGAATCCGCACAATCAATATTCCTGCACACACTATTTATTCCGGTGAAATAGAATACACGAAACGAACAACAGTTTTAGTGAACCTTAACTTATTGAGATAGTATGCAGATATCCAATTTCCTGTATCCCTTTTATAAAAAAATGGATATTACAACCGACAGCCTTATTCTTTTCGGCCTCATAATTATTCTTCCGCTTTTATTATTCTTCGAATTACAAATTGATTCGGGAATATCTCCATACCCGGTTTTCAGAATAAGTTTTTCAATTGCGGCAAGTGTTATACTAATACTTTCATTTATTTTTTCATTTATAAAAAGAAACCTGCATCACCTTGTAACTGCTGCTATTTATGTCTTTATGTCGCATGCAATATTTCTGAATTATGTAAACAATTTTAGTTATTACTATGTATCGCTGCTTGTAAGTGCAGTTATTTTATCTTCACTGTATTTTTCTAACTGGAAACAATTAGCAGTATTCCAACTATCCATGCTTATCGTTTTAGTTCAGGCTTCTATGCTTACAGTTGTTGCCAATGTGAGTATTATTTTATTCCTGGGTTTTTATATTGTTACGAATTGTATAGTGTTTTTAATTCAGCTTTATATTTTCAATCAGAGAAAAAAAGTAAGAACCCTTGCTTATCAATTAGAGCTAACAGCAAAAAATCTTGAACGCTCAAATAAATCGCTTGAGCAATTTGCTTATGTTGCTTCGCATGACCTGAAAGAACCACTGCGCACCGTAAACAGTTACTTAGGGCTAATTAAAAAAAGATATGCTGATAAATTGGACACGGATGGAAATGAATTTATTGCACTTACTACAGATGCTACCCAACGTATGCATGTGTTAATAGAAGGTTTATTGAAGTATTCAAAAGTAAGTTCTGAATATGTAGAAAAACAAGAACTTAACCTTAAAGATGTGTTAAATAATGTTTTAGATAATCTGGAAACTTCCATCAGTGAAAATCATGTGAATGTTGCAATAGCAAACTTACCCGTATTGGTTGGCGATAAACTGCAATTATCACAATTATTTCAAAATCTTATCAGTAACGCAATTAAATATCGTTCGCTTAAGGACCCGGAAATTAGTATTGACTCCAAAATTGATGATGATCATTGCCTTATTAGTGTGGAAGATAACGGGCTGGGAATTCCGGAAAAGCAAAAAGAAGCCGTATTTAAAATCTTTAACCGCTATCACACAGATAAGGCGGATGGCGCAGGCATCGGTTTGGCAATTTGTAAAAAAATTGTCTCTAATCATAATGGGGATATTTGGGTGGAAAGCAAAGAGGGCAGGGGAAGTAAATTTTATTTTACTTTACAGTTAAACTAAAATTATTTTATAAAGTTAGTTGTATCAATCAGCGTTTTTTTGTTACCGCATTGTACACTTTACCACACTATTTTTGCGTTACAGAGGCAAACTACTGAAAAAATGGTTTGTTTTATTGAAGCCATTTGGTTTTCTTTGTAGTGGAACAGGAACAGTTTCAAAATATGAAAAAATTACAATTTGTTTTTATTCTAATACTTGTTGCGGGATCATTACTTCCATCCTGCACAAAATGTACGGTATGCACTCATATTGATATGACATCCGGGGAAGAAGTAATTGATGAGTATTGCGCAGAGGGGCTTAGTGCTGGGAAATTAGTTAGTGATTACGAAGCTGAATGGGCCGAAAATTGGGAATTTTATGGTGGTTATTGCACAAGAAATTAATTGCATCGAAGCGCACAAAAAATGAGAATATCCTTACTGTTTTTTTTATTTATAATTCTTTTAACAATTGCATCCTGTACACAGTGTACAGATTGCGAATATACTTATGTTGTTCCATCTTCTTCAGATACAATTACAGGTAGTGAACAATTCTGCGGCAGTAATAAGCTTGTAAAGGACTGGGAAGAATACTATGAAGATCAAATTCAAACGCAAGCTTTTTTTGTTGGAACTACTGCGCAGGTTAATTGTACCCGTTCCAGAAAACAATAATACTTATTTTACTTCTGCAAGCTGAATTTTTTCTATTGCTTTAAATAATTGCATTAGGAATATAATATCTTTAAAATAAGTTTCTGCAGGTTTTTTATTTACTGCTGACTGAAACACCTGAACAGGTATGTAAGGTTGATGTGTATCTTTACTTATACCTGCATACATACCATTCTCCTTAATTGTAATAATAATTTTATTTCCCGTACTGTCAACATAATCTTTAATTAATAACCATACAGAAGGTGACAGGTATTTTTGAAAATCTTTTTCATTATAATAATTTGAAAAAAATGTTTCATTAGTTACAGATTGTTTTTCTTCCGGTAAAACAAAAGATAAAGATTCCTGTAATTCACTCTCATTTACTATCATGATAGGATCTTTTAATGAGATTTTAAATTGTGCGCAACCAACAAGACCTGAAAAATGCCTGTGATGCGATTGTGTACCTGACACATCCCTCTGATTTGTAAAAGAGGATATTTCAGAAATTTCAATATGCATAGTTCCTGCTACACAGTTGATAAAATTTTTCCCACCGTATTGTTTCGGTTCTCCACTCACGATAAAACCCTGCTGCAGGTCTTTTAATTTAATATACCTGTCATAGTCATATTGAAAAGCAGGAAATATAAATTTTGCAACCCTCGAAAAAATGATATTTTCCAAACGCAGTTGATAGTAATTAAATGAAATATTGTATTGCCGTGTAAACCAGAAAACGAATATCACAATGAATATGATACCAATGAGCATCCAGGTAACAGTTTCAACAATAAAACCTGCAACAATAACAACGGCAAGTATAGTATTATTCAGAATAATCTTTTTTCTTGTGCCGTCTTCCTTTTCAAGGAGAGGTTTTAGATTATCATAATAAAATGTGTCAAATTGTTCAGAAGACGGAAATTGCATATATTATTTTATCGCTTATTTAAAAATTAATTCATAAATATATTTTCCTGCAACCAGCCAGAGAATACCCTTAATTAAAAAGAAGAAAAAACCGATCCATCCAAAACGTTTCAACCAGGCTTTTGCTTTAGGCGACAATTTCATAAAGTAAAAAACAATTAATATAATTTTAAGTTTTATTCAGGAAAATATTTTTCAAATAACCATCTCCGGGGATTCACCTGGTTAATAGTATAATTTGTGTCAACATAAAATTTAATGTGTGTTACTGCTTCATCAGGGTCATCGGTTATTAATATTAATTGCAGATCTTCAGGTGAAATAGTTTTTAATTCAAGCATTTTGTTTAACATTTCTATTATGTCTTTATAATACTCTTTGCCTACCAGCACAACCGGAAAATTGCGGATCACTTTTGTTTGTATAAGGGTTAACGTTTCATATAATTCATCCATTGTACCAACGCCACCCGGCATAACCACAAAGCCATAAGAATACTTAATAAGCATCGCTTTCCGTACAAAAAAATATTTCATAGCAACCCATTTGTGCATGTATTTATTAGGAAGCTGTTCCTGAGGCAGTTCAATATTGCATCCCACACTTATGCCTCCATTTTCAAATGCACCCTTATTTGCTGCTTCCATAATACCGGGGCCGCCGCCGGTCATAATGGTAAAACCGAGAGCCGATATCTTTTTAGAAATTTCATAAGCAGCTTTATAGTAATTATGATCTTCACCAAACCTTGCTGAGCCGAAAACTGTAATACAGGGTCCAACAAAATGCAGTGCCCTGTGTCCTTTTATAAATTCTTTAAATATTTCAAAAGAAAATAATAATTCTTTCCAGCGGGTGCGGGGGCCTTCTAAATATTCCTGTCCTTTGGGTTTTAAATCTATCTTTCTGTACCTGTACTTTCTGCGCATATTCTTTAAAATGGCACTGCGAAATTAAAAAGGAAATAATTACTATTTATTGCAGGCATAACATTTGCAATTGCGGAAAAAAAAATAAAGTATGAAAAAAATAATTGCCGGTGCCTTTCTGCTCATTTCCTTTACTTATCTATCTGCACAGGATTTTGATCTTGGAGGAAAAATAGGCGTAAATTATTCTCAAAGTATAATTACAGATTTTATTGGCTCAGGAGATATAAGTGAAGATGATATAGAAAATGAACCCGGAATAGGAATTGTTCTTGGTGGATTTATAAGAGGAACGTTTGGTAAATTTTCTATCCAGCCTGAATTATTATTCTCCCAAAACAAATCTGCTGTTAAATTAAGTGATATTGACGCCGGGGATATTTTTAGCGGTGAAATTTCTAAAGTAGATATTCCCGTTATTGCAGGGTATAAAGTTTTAAATTTATTCAGGGTAACTGCAGGTCCGGTTTTCAGCAGTATTAAACAAACTGATTCTGATCCTTTATTTGATGCCGATAACATTACAGTGGGTTACCAGGCGGGAATTGGGTTTGATATTAAACGTTTAACCTTTGATGCAAGATATGAAGGTAATTTAAGCAAGCTTGAAACTTATATTGAAACTGATGCAGGTGTAATTCAATTTGACGAAAGGAAAAATGTTTTCCAGTTTACAGTGGGCTATAAACTATTTGATTAAGCATCATAAATCCTCATGAAAGCACAATTCTTCTTAATAATTCTATTATATAAACATTAACAACCCTAACTCACCGGTACATCGGTTCATTATTCTTCAGGCGTTCAGTCAGCTTCCATCTGCGGTGGCTCCATAAATAGGGGACAGGGTCATACAAAATATCCTCTTCCAGCTCTTTCATATAGAGTTCTGTTATCCTTTGCGGTTCCATTTCTTTTGCATTGTCCGTTATCAGTTTCATGCGCACAGTATAATGCCCTCTGCCATTTGTTCTTAAACCCGCATACATCACTACAAAATCATATTGCCTGGCAATTCTTCCCATGCC
>JACMJP010000228.1 GCA_014380545.1 Chitinophagales bacterium
GGGTCTGGCAAAAACATTATTAATTAAAACAATTTCCGATGTATTGGAATTAAGTTTCAAAAGAATTCAGTTTACACCGGATTTAATGCCCGGCGATATTACAGGAAGTGAAATATTGGACGAGAACAGGAATTTTAGATTTTTAAAGGGACCTGTGTTTGCAAATATTATTCTGGCAGACGAAATAAACAGAACACCACCAAAAACACAGGCTGCATTATTGGAAGCTATGCAGGAAAAAAATGTTACAATTGCCGGCACAGTTCATAAACTTGAATTACCATTTTTTGTATTAGCAACGCAAAACCCTATTGAACAGGAAGGAACATACCCGTTACCCGAAGCACAGCTCGACCGTTTTATGTTTAATATTTTTTTAGACTATCCGAAATTTGAGGAAGAAATAAATGTTGTTAAAACAACAACAATTGATTCAAAACCTGAATTGCATAAAATTATCGGCGCAGAAGAGATCATTTATTATCAGCATTTAATACGCAGGATTCCGATCACAGATAATGTGTTGGAATATGCTGTAAGCCTTGCAACTAAAACAAGACCGAATACAATTAAAGCTGACCCGAAAGCTAACCAGTATTTGAGCTGGGGAGCGGGTCCAAGGGCAAGCCAATATTTAGTACTTGGTGCAAAATGTCATGCAGCAATTCACGGAAAATATGCACCGGATATTGAAGATGTAAAAGCTGTTGCGTTGCCTGTATTACGTCACCGTATTGTTCGCAATTACAAAGCGGAAGCAGATGGGGTGAGTGTGGAAGAAATTGTGAAGGGATTTTTGTGATACACTATTTACTATTTCTGTCATTATTATAATTACAATCTTAGGATAAAATTTCAATGGGTAAAAAGCATTAATGATCCGGCAATGGAAGATATCATTTTCACTTCTTACATTTCACCCGTAACTTTGTACTTTATTTGTGAGCGACTTTATTACACATGAATGCGGTGTAGCCCTAATAAGGTTATTAAAACCGCTTGAATACTACAAACAGAAATACGGCACAGCACTTTACGGCCTGAATAAATTATACCTGCTAATGGAAAAACAACATAACCGGGGGCAGGACGGAGCAGGTGTGGCAACCATCAAAATCAATCTTGAATCCGGTTATAAATATATTGATGTACAAAGAAGTCCAAACCCCAATGCCATTAAAGAAGTGTTTGATGAAATATTTTCACACATCAGGAAAAAAAAGAGAGGCAATAAAAAAAATTTTAATGATCCGGATTGGGTAAAACATAATGTGAAATATACCGGGGAAGTAATGATAGGGCATTTGCGGTATGGAACGCACGGAAAAAATTCAGTATTTAGTGTACATCCTTTTCTCAGGGAAAATAACTGGATGACAAGAAACCTCGCACTTGCAGGAAATTTCAATATGGTAAATAACGCTGAGTTATTCAAACAACTTATTGCATTAGGACAACACCCGAAAGAAAAAACAGATACTGTTACTGTGATGGAAAAGATCGGGCATTTTCTTGATACGGAGGTGCAGAATTTATTTGACCAGTATCACGACTATCATGATAATAAAACTGTAAGTGAACTCATTGCAAATGATCTAGATGTTGCAAAAGTATTAAGCCGCTCAGCAAAAGATTTTGAAGGCGGATATACAATTGTTGGCGTATTCGGTCATGGAGATGCATTTGTAATGCGGGATCCTAACGGTATTCGCCCTGCTTATTATTATTATGATGATGAAATATGTGTGGCAGCAAGTGAACGCCCTGCAATTATGACTGTGTTTGATGCAGAATTCGAACAAGTAAATGAATTAAAACCGGGACATGCTTTAATTATAAAACGAAATGGAAAAATAAAGGAAGAATATATTCAAAAACCTGCTGAAAGAAAAGCATGCAGTTTTGAACGCATTTATTTTTCGAGAGGAAATGATAAAGAAATTTATGAAGAGAGAAAACTGCTTGGCAATTTAATTACACCACAGGTTTTACATGCAATTAATTTTGATCTTGATAACACAATTTTCTCCTTCATACCAAACACTGCCGAAACTGCTTTTTATGGTTTGATAAATGGTGTGGAAAAATATTTAAGCGTTTACAAGGCCGAAACGATTAAAAGGGGAACCGAAAAAATGAATGAGGATGACCTGCAAAAATTATTAAATAAAAGACCGAGAGTAGAAAAACTTGCAATTAAGGATGCAAAAATGCGTACATTCATTACGAATGACTCTGATAGAAGCGACCTTGTAAGTCATGTATATGATGTTACTTACGGGCAAGTAAGTAATAATAATGATACAATTGTTCTGCTGGATGATTCAATTGTTAGAGGTACAACATTAAAGGAAAGTATTATAGCAATATTAGATCGCCTGCATCCTAAAAAAATAATCATTGCTTCTTCTGCACCGCAAATTCGCTACCCTGATTGTTATGGAATTGATATGAGCAAGATGGGTGACTTTGTGGCATTTCGTGCCGCGGTTGAATTAACTAAAGAAAAAAATAATGAAAAATTATTGCATCAGGTGTATGATCTCTGCAAACAAAATGAATATGACACAAGTGGTGCCGTTCCTAATTTTGTAAAAATGATATATGATCAATTTACTGATGATGAAATATCTAATAAAGTAAGTGAAATAGTAAAATCAAAAAATATAAAAGCAGAAGTACAAATTATATATCAAACGGTGGAAAATCTGCACATGGCTTGCCCTGATAATTTAGGTGATTGGTATTTCACTGGCAATTACCCTACCCCGAACGGAAGCAAAGTAGCTAACAAAGCATTTATGAATTTTATGGATGGAAAAGATGAAAGGGCATATGATTAATATTAATGCTTTTATTTCAACTTAAACCTAGAAGACCAACCGGAGATTTTTTTTTGTGCAGAATTCGTTAGATTATTTATGCTATCTCCTGCAGCTCTGAATTGATCAGCAACATAATAGGCAGGTCTTTTTATATTGCTTAAATATTTTTCCAATTCTGCATCCTCAATTTTAATAAGACGGATTGCAATAAATGCAAGCCCTATTAAAATGAGTATCAATGCCAGAACTATCAGAATAATTGCTTCTCTGCTCATAATCTTTATTTATTAAAAATGGTATCTGACTTTGTATCCGCAACTGAATCTATTTTTTCTTCAATCTCTTCCATACCCTCTTTTACACCCTTATTAACTTCTTCTACATCCTCACCAACATCTTCTATTCGTTCTTCAGCATCTTCTCCGTGATTATTATTGTTGTCAGACATGCACGAAAAAATAAGTGCAAAAATCAATGAAAGAATAAATATAAATAGAAAGCTTTTAATATTTTTCATTGAAGTTTTGTTTGATAAGATTTTGCATATTCTATGCCTTTCGTTTTTTTATTACACACTACCCTATCTAAATTCAATGCCTCCGTAGAATTATCGATTTTCCGACAAAATGTAGCAAGATAATTTTCTATCTTAATTATATTCCATAGCGGGAAAGAAATTTCCCAAATTGTTATTTAAATTATGCATTTAGTGAAAGAAACTGTAATAATAGCAACATAATACTGCTGGCATGATTTTTCAAAACATCAGTATTATAAAATAATTTTCAAAACTTTAAAAAAATCTAATATTATGAAGTCAAAAGAAATTGCAATTGCATTACTGGCTGGCATTGCAGCAGGTGCAGTAATCGGAATTTTATTTGCTCCTGAAGCAGGCAGCGAAACCAGAACAAAAATTAAAGACAGAACCGGCAAAATAGGTGATTTTCTTAAACGTAAAACAGATGAGTTAAGAGGTGCAGCGGATGATCTTGCAGATCAAGCGCATGACTTGGTTGATAAGGTATCAAATAAAGTTGATGGTGCAGCTGATAAAGTTGATTACGCAACTAATAAATCAACTAAAAATTAAATGAATTCATAATAAATTATGTTTATATGAATGATACAAAAAAAGCTATACAAGTTTTTTTGGGCGATCTAAAAGAGCATGTTGAAACAAGAATAGATATTTCTTCACTTGTAGCAACAGAAAAATCAGCGGAAATATTGAGCACCTTGATTACAAAAGGTGCTCTATTTATTCTTTTTTTTCTTGTATTGATTTTCTGCTCTTTAGGTTTGGCTATTTATGTAGGGGACAGACTGCAAAACCTTACAGCAGGTTTTTTATGGGTAGGAGGAGGTTATGCTGTATTAGCAATTATTTGTATTTTATTAAAAGAAACATGGCTTAAAACTCCAATTCTAAATTCTCTTATAAAGCAACTTTTTAAAGATGAGAAATAATATTCAACCTATAAATAACGCTGCAGATCTTAAACATGAAATTATACGATTAAGATTACTGAAGGATGAACAGGAGATTCAGCTCAAAGAGAATTTTAATCAATTGCAGGATTACATCAGTTTTGGAAATTTAACGGGAATGGCATTTAATTCAATTTTAAAAAATACAAAAACTACCAGTTTAACAAAACAGGGAGTTAACTTGGGTGCGCATATCCTTATTGATGATATCCTCTTCAGAAATAAGGGGCCTTTGGTGAAGTTTATAGCAGAAAATGCTGTAAAACTTGCTGCAAAATTTCTGATTAAAAGATCTTCTGATAAAAACCCGGAAAAAGTTTAGCAGGATTTTAATTGATAATAATTAATTTAATCTTCTGCAATGGTAATATCGCAACAACCATTTTATGTTAAGGCTGCAACGGTGTTACTATCTCTTGCCCTTATTATTACATTCCTTATTGTAGCAAAGCCCGTTCTTGTCCCATTAATTATTTCCATTTACATTGCAATATTATTTATTCCTCTGTGCAATTTCCTTGAAAAAATCCGTATACCAAGACTTACATCTGCGGCGCTTATTGTAATTATTTCATGGTTTATAATGGCCTCTATTCTATATCTTTTCACAAAACAAATCGTTGAATTTGGAGCGGATATGGACCTGATGAAAACCAAACTGGATGATTACATATTGAATATAAAAGAGTATGTAGAAAATATCACGGGAACGGAGCTTTGAAGAAACTATTTTAAATGCGAAGCAACTTGTTCAATCTTATATTTCAGGAGTATTTAAAGTAATGATAATCCTTGCGGCGATGAATTATTTAGTTTTACTGGCATTTGGTCTTAAACATGCTATTTTTTTCGCAATTGTTGCTGCTGCATTAAATATATTGCCTTATTTGGGACCCTTAATTGGAGCTCTACTTGCTGCTTTTTATGCTCTTGTAACAAAAGATAATACGTTAACACCGGTATTTATTTATCTGGCATTGCAGGGAGTGCAGCTTATTGAGGGAAATTTTTTGACGCCGAAAATAGTTGGGAGCAAAGTAGATATTAACCCGCTTATTGCTATCCTTGCTATATTTATTGGAAATCTTATTTGGGGAATTGCGGGAATGGTATTAATTATTCCAACTGTTGCAATATTAAAACTTATTTTTTCTCAAATAAATGAATTAGAACCTTATGCATTTCTTATAGGGACTGTCTCAACCGGCGATGATGCCGAATCAAAGTTTATCGACAAAAAGGTAACACAGTTTAAAAAACTTGTGCCCTATAAAAAAACCAGAAGAGACCCCCGGTTTCAGAAAATATAAAATAAGGCAGAGATTCCCGGAGTGAGGTATGACCTCCACAAAATGTGCTTTATTATTTTTTATATTTTGCAGGTCTATTTATAACTTACTTTATTAGAAGGGATTAAGGGAGTTTATTCATAGCGGCTCTTATTTTGTAAAAGATAAATGTGAAACTATTTTATAACTTCTAAAATTTTAAATTATGATAAACAGAGAAGAAGAAACAATAAAAACCCCACAGAAACAAAATCATATATTAGAGGATGAACCAATGCACGAGATAAGGAATGAGACACATGAAATTAAATTACCCGGTAATGAAGAAGAACCAATAGATGTTGACAGGAAAGATTTGCCAGTAGATGAAGAAGAAGAAATAGATGTTGACAGAGAAGAAGAAGAACCTGGTGATAAGGAAAAAAGACGAGATGAAGAAAGGAGAGAAACTGATAACGAAATTATAGCAACAAAAACTGATAAAAAAACTACCGAGCTTTATTAATAAATGGTTAAAAAATTTAATCAGGTGATATATTTTATATCACCTGTTCTTTTACAAAAAATAAAAAACGTATAAGTAAGAAAAAATTTCAGCTCAGTTAAAGAATGAATTATTCGTATAGATTATAACCTATTAAATAATATAACTAAGAAAAGAAGAGCTTAATTAGATTTAAAAAACAAATAATGAAACTTCATAATTTAATTTTAGCATCCCTGATTATTGTCACTGCCACATTATTTGCGCAAACACCTGCAACTTTATCTCCCAGTATGGTAATTGAAATCCCTGTTGATTCGCCTGTGGTTGCACAATATCTATTGGATGTTACAGCAATCCCTTTTACTACTCCGGAGCAAATGGAAATATTTTTTCAGGCACATAGAGATGATATTACAGATTTTGTAATAAATAAAACCGACCGATCAGTTTATCTGTTATTAAATTCTACATTCATTACAACTAATGATTTGACTGCAGAAGATATTAACAGGCATCTTGCTGCTAAGGCCCTAAAGATGCGGGAAGATTATTTAACCTTGCCGGTAGATGAAAAAAAATAAATTTATTATATTGTTAAGAATGGTTTAGTTTGATATATAAATGCCGGAAATAATTCCGGCGTTTATATTTCTATGCTTTCTATTTTACCTGGTAAAAGAAAACAGCTTTGCATAAGGGCTATGTTTATGTACTATAAGATCCTTTATAATCTGTGCAGCAATAACACTGAATGTAATTCCATTTCCTCCAAATCCACAGGCGAAGTAAGAATGCAGTACCCCCTTGTATTCTCCTATATAGGGTAAACCGTCTTTCGTTTCTCCAAATGTGCCGGCCCAGGTAAAATCGGGATATATAGATATTGAAGGGTATAGTAAAGTGAATTTGTTTTTTATTTGTATCACTTTTTTATTTAGTCGTAAATTCCGAAGTTGCGGATTTTTGAATTTATCATCCATTCCACCAATCATTAATCGGTTATCTGATGTACTTCGAAAATAGAGATACGGCCTTGCGGTTTCCCAGAATATTGTTGTTTTGAAATAGTTTGGAATATCCGTTATGGGGAGGCTTGCGAAAGCATAAGTGGAATTAAGGTTTACTATTTTTTTTCTTATCACATTCTGCGATTCATAACCTGTGGCATATATCACTTTTCCGGTGGCTATATTAAATCCCTCTTTAGTTTTAATTATAACCCCATTTTTTTTATATGTTATTTTCGTGCTCTCCGTTAATGAGAATACATCCAATCCCCTTTTAATATTATAGTTTAAAAGATTGTGGGTAAAAGAATATGCATCTACTATTGCAGCATTGTCTGATAAAATAGCTGCCTCGGAAAATAAATTGAATTTTTGTTCAAGGTTTTTTTTATCTAACCACTTTACATCAAACTTATGTTTTTTCCTTATTTCAAATTCTCTTTGCAATGACTTAATATCTTTTTTTGAAGAAGTAAAATATAACGACTGCTTTTTTTTAGCAGAAGTATCCCCGATAATATTGGCCAGGTAAAGTAATTCCTCCACGGCATCTGCACACAATTTATATGCTGTAGCAGCATTTTGTTCTCCGTTTAATCTTATTAATTCAGATAAGTGCCTATCAATTTCATACTGAATAAGTGATGTACTTGCAGAGGTGCTGCCCATGGCGATATGCCCCTTATCAATAATGCAACATTTAATTCCTGATTCTGTTAATGAATGAGCCACTATCGCACCTGTTATACCACCGCCTATTATAACTACATCTGCTGCATAATTTTTTCTTAAAGGCTGATAAGCATGTAAGAAACCATTCTTCAACAACCAGTAAGGTTGCCCTGAAACAAGATCCATTTATTATATTTTCGTGAATTTAATTTTGATTAAAATTTTATGCCGCTATATGAAGACGTATATCATTGCTTAATTCCTTAAGAATCTTAATTAACATCTTTTCATGACTTGTATGAAAGGCAGTATCATGTTTTGATGGAGTCTTTTTTAACATATCAGCTTTAAAATATTTATATAAATTACCATTTTCATATTCTTTAATAATCTGCGGATAAACATAATAGTTTTTACAAACCGTCCTTGTGTTTCCCAGCTCAGAAGCGACATAGTCAAGCATGCCTATAATATTTTTATTACACTCATTTTTTGTTTTGTATAATTGTTTTGCTGAAAGAAATTCTATAGCCATTACTGTACCTGCCCATGTTCTAAAATCCTTTGCCGTAAAACATTGTTGAGTATAAGTTTTTAAATAGGCGTTGATATCATTTGAATATATTGTTTTTCTTTTACCCTTCAAATCATAATATTGAAAAAGCGACTGACCGGGAATGTCCTGAACCTCCTTGAGCAATTTTGCTAAACCTGAATTTTTAAGTTTAATTTCTCTTTGAACGCCCTTCTTTCCCCTGAATTTAAATATTGCAATAGATCCACTTATTCTTACATGTTTATCCTTTAGTGTTGTCAGGCCATATGAACCATAAAGCTGTTCATATACTGTACCCCCAACTCTTATATATATTTTATCTATTATTTGCACAGCAAGGGCGACAACTTTTTCTTTGCATAACATTTTTCTTTTTAAATCTTTGTGTATCTGCTTTCTTATTTTAGGAAGATGAGTGCCGAATAGTAGCATCTTGCTAAATTTTGTTTCGTTTCTTACCTCGTTCCATAATTTATGATAGATGTATTGTTTTCTCCCTTTTTCATCCAGGCCAGTAGCCTGAATATGGCCATTTTTATTTTTACATATCCATACATTTTGCCAGGCAGGTGGTATAACAAGTTTCTTTAATCTGTCAAGTATTTTGGCGTCTTCTATAATTTTCCCTTTGAGATCAAGATAAATAATTTCTTCATTCCTTTTCTCCCTGGTAAATCCAATATTAAAATTGGTCACATATATTATTTTAGATAAGCTATTCATTCGTATTTGAATCTTTTACTTTTTCAATTTCAGTTCAATCATATTGCATGCCCGCAAGTATAGCAGTATTAGAAATAGTGGATATTCAATAAATGGGTAATGGTTTTCTCACTCCGGGTAAATAAGATAATATCGGCAATATATTTATATTATTTGATCGGAAAACTAATAGCCATAACCTGTTATTTACATATCTAATTTGTAAAATGACTGAAACATATGATGAAAATATATTTGTTTATTACTGGCAAAACAATTGATAATGGTATAGAAACAAACGACCAATTAAAAACTAGATTATTTTGTATGGATAAAAAAAAGTGCATATTAATATGTGATGATGATGCAGACATCCTTAATTTATTTAAGTATATTCTTGAGCCAAAAGGATTTGAGGTAATTGGATACGAAAGAACGGAAAAAATATTTAGTAACCTGTCTGTTATTGAGCCGGACATTATATTTATTGATTTAAATATGGCAGGCTTTGGTGGCGAAAATGCTGTTATGTTATTAAACGAAAATAATAAATTTAGCGCTATTCCCAAAATACTATTTTCCGGAAATGAGGAAATTGAAGAAATAAGTAAAAAAATTAATGCGACAGGGTTTCTTAAAAAGCCATTCGATTTTAAAAAGTTTGATACGATCCTGCAGCTGTATCTAAATTAGTAATCCTAATTATTTATAAAATCGTATTCAAATTTATTCTATTCTTTTCGTTCTAAACCTTAATTACATTAATTTTAGGCTCAGTTGTAGATTTAAATTGTGTTTCGATTTATATTTTTCCAAAAAATCTACTGTCAGGAAGCTTTTTTCTTTTTTGTAGCTGTGAGACTTGCTTTTAATTGAGCAACAAGATCTTTATTCTTCGTATCAGGAAAAGACATCTTTTTAACCTTTGTTCTTTTGCCTGCAGCTTTAGCTTTAATAACTTTCATTAATTCATCAGCATAATCATCTTTATATTTTTTCAGAGCGAATTTTTGTGTGAACTGTTTAATGAGCGCAAGAGCCATTTTTAATTCTGCGGCACTAACGGCTGACGCAGGTGGTAATTTCATTTCAGCTGTTGAGCGTAATTCTTCTGCAAATCTTATTTTATTTAATACCAAAACATTTTCATAAGGTTTTATAACTGCAAGTATTTCTGCATTACGTAAAACAAAAGTTGAAACGCCTATTTTACCGGATTTTTTTAATGCTTCTCTTAATAAACTGTATGCTTTTATTCCTCCTTTTTCAGGCCCCATGTAATAAGGAGTTTCAAAATAAACTGTATCTATTTCCTCCTCATTTACAAACTCATGTATATCTATCAATTTTGTTTTTTCAGGTGCCGCTTCTTCAAAGTCTTCATTTTCCATTATTACATAGTTATCCTTATATAAAAACCCTTTTACAATATTGCCCCAGTCAACTTCTTTTTCTGAACTCTCATTTATCCTTTTGTATTTGATACGGGAATGGTCTTTTCTGTCGAGCATGTCAAAATCAAGAGAGCTTGATTGAGATGCACTATACAATTTAACCGGAATATTTACGAGCCCAAAGCCGATAGCTCCTTTCCAAATTGCTTTCATATTAAAAATTTACAGGAAAATTTACAAAGTATATGCCTTTTAAAAAATAAACCTTCTAAGGAATTATATTTGTTATAATGCATAAAATTTATGGGCATGGAGGAATTGGTTCAATTAGTTTCAGATGTAATTATTAAAATGCCGGAGAGCGCAATTGTATTAGTCAGGAGAAAATACGAACCATTTAAAGGTGTATGGTCCCTGCCCGGTGGCAAAATGAATAAAATGGAAGTTATTGAGGACACAGCAATGCGGGAAGCAAAAGAGGAAACGGGCTTATTAATACAATTGAAAAAATTAGTAGGGGTTTACTCACAGGTTTCAAGAGATCCCCGGGGTCGCTATGTCAGTGTTGTTTATGAGGCTATTCCCATTGGGGGAAATTTAAAAGCCGGCTCGGATGCTGCAGAGATTTTAGTTACAAGTGATTATAAAAATTTAATATTAGCATTTGACCACTCTGAAATACTAAAAGACTATGATAACATGAATTACACATAATGGGAACAGAATTTCCCCATCTAAATAATTATTTAAAAAATTATAATAATTTTTTTATGCTTAAGTATATAAATCTTAAAGAAGTCCTTAATGAAAATAGAAATGCTTTCGCATTTTAT
Source organism: Chitinophagales bacterium (assembly GCA_014380545.1). Lineage (GTDB taxonomy): Bacteria > Bacteroidota > Bacteroidia > Chitinophagales > BACL12 > JACMJP01. The sequence goes on from JACMJP010000228.1 coordinate 11,257, forward strand.
AATACTGAAACCGAACATTTTCTTTCATTTTTTAATAGGGAGATATGGTTTTCAAAAGAAGACTTCATACAATGCCTGGAAAATGAAAAAGATAAGGATTCAACGCTGGAGATTGATCAGTATCTTAAAATTATACCGGATTAATTAATTTACCTTTCTATAATTCTTAGTAATATGTAAAAATGCATATTCATGCACTTACTATAAAAAAATAAATACCCAATAAGGAGCTGCAATACAAAAAAATAAAATAGAAGAAAGAAGGAAATATGAAAATACTGGGAAAAAGGAATATTACTGAGACCTGAAATACCTATAGGAGCATAACAACTAATTAATATAAGCCCCATTATTAATACAGCAGAAAAACTGGAAAATACATAAAGTAATTTTATTCAAAAATCATCTGTTCTTCTCTATCCTGTACCGGTATCTTTGTTAAAAATTCATCATATCCATCATCCTCATGATTACTTTGTGCTCCATAAGCATCTATAGTGTATCCTATGAGTCCATCTGATGCTTCAATTAAATATAAAGCACAGGAATCGGAAGGATTTGAGTCGCCCTCAAATCTGTATGTTTTTATAATCTTTAAATCAGAAGGGTCATAAAATTTTCCATTACCAATTGTAAATTTCCCATCCTGCATAACAAATTCATTTGCATAATTTTTAATGCGCAATCTTTCCAGTACTTCCAGAAGTGTTGTCATTCTGCCCGGTTTTTCCATATATTTATATTTTATATTAAAAAGCGGAAATTAAGAAGAAAATAATTTCCGCTTTTTCTATTAAGCTTCGACTTCTTTTTCTGAGTCTCTTAATTCTTTAATTCTATCGTGAGCTATTTTCAATTCACTTTTTTGAGCAAATATTGTATCCAATACTTCTTTAGGAAAATTTAGATCTGTAGTTTCAATTACTGCATCATAAGTTTTTAAAGCCACATCTTCACCAAATTCACAGGAGCTAAGTATTGCCTTTCTATCTTTTCCTGTTAGCGCAGCTTTTACATCCATCCATGCTCTGTAAAACTTGCCTGAAGTTGTAGTTCCTTCTTCAGGAGTTCCCCCTGCTTCTCTAACATATTGTGATAATTTAGTTGCATATCCCCGGCTCTTCTGAGCATAATCAAGAAAAATGCTATCTAAATCTCCATGCTTACTTTCTTTAGCAGCAGTATTATAGCCATCATACCGATCATTATTAATTCGAATAAGATCATTTAATGCAGCAATTCTTTTTTCATTTATTTTCGTTTCCATATATTATATATTTTAATTAATCAATCTTCTGTGTCAGCTTCAAAATTTATTTCAGATGCAATATCTGATAATAACTCATCTGCTTCTTTTTCTTCATTTAATATGCCATCTAATATTTCAGCTGCTTCTTCCATTTCTAATGTTTCTGCAAAATATTTTAGAGTACCGTAAGAAGCTATTTCGTAATGTTCTACTTTTTGTGAAGCAGCTATTATTGCCGCATCTCTAACACTTCCTGGTTCAGTTTCTTCAATCATACCCTCTCCTTCTTTAATCAGGCCCTCCATTGCATCACATTTTTTAGCAACGGCTTTTTTACCGATAATGTTAAATACCTGCTCCAGCCTTTGAGCTTGAGTTTCTGTTACCTGCAAGTGATCATTTATTGCTTTTTGAAGGTCTTCAGAAGTAGCATTCTTTTCTAATTTTTTCAGTGCTTTAAGTAATGCCTTTTCTGCCCAGTACATATCTTTTAAAGCGTCCTCAAAAAGCTCATTAAGAGAAGATGCAGCACCTTTTTTAGCAGGTGTCATAGATCTTTTTTTAGTAGCTTTTCCACTGCTTTTTTTTGATATTGTTTTTTTTGTGCTCTTAGCCATATTTTTAAATTTTTAAAGTGACGTTAATATTTTATTTTACTCATTTCTTAAAAAATATATGCCACACAGAAATACATTAGTGAATTGTGAGAGCGATATATCGAAAATTCTTTGCAATGCCGATAAAATCTGCTTATATTTTAATTAATAAAAGATGATTTCAAAGTTTACGTTGGAAGAAATAATTTTTTTGGGAAAATAATTTCCCGGAATGTCTCATTATTCGTTAGCTGAGAATTTCCGCTGGTGCATTTTCATTTAACCAAATAAAAAATGCAGGAAACCTTTCTTTCCAATATTGTTCACTGTGCTCACCATCAGGATTAATATCCACAAATAATTTATACTGCGGATATTTAGATAACATAGTGGCTATATTTTCAATGTTTGAGATCAAATTTTCATCTTCTTTTCCTCCCCCATAAAAATAAAAATGTTGCTGATTGTTTGCATTTGATAAGGCTATGTTTTCTATTTCTTCTGCAAGATCAGGAATAATCCATAATGCCGGAGAAAATATACCGGCACCCCCAAATGTATCTGCAAAATATAATGTTCCATATAAGGAAACTAACCCGCCTAATGAGCTCCCAGCAAGATATGTATGCAGTCTGTCTGGCAGAGTGCGATATTTTGAATCAATAAACGGTTTTAAAGTTTCCGCAATAAAAGAAATGAATTTCCTTCCCTCTCCTTCACCATGCTCCTCATGATCACGGAAATTATATTCGTTGATGCGTTTTTCTTTGCCGTTATCAATTCCCACGATAATACATTTTCCATTCATAGCCAGCATTGTTTCGTCAATTCCCCATCCCGTTCCTGATGTGAAAGCTGTATCGAATAAATTCTGTCCATCCTGCATATAAATTACGGGGAATCTTTTTTCTGTAGTACCATATTCCAATGGCAGATAAACCCAAATTCTTCGGGTCCTGTCAAGTTGCGGGATATAAAATGCATCATCTAATATTTCAAGATTTGGTGGTACTAATGAAATTTCAGTCATTGTCGTTTATATTTTATTTTAAAAAATAAAATGAGTAAATTAATTGTTAGTGAAAACGAAGTTGATATGATGATAATTAAATCTTCCTTGAGTATACCATAATAAATCCACATAGATAAACCGGAAAGAAGAATTAAGAGCATAGTTAATGAAACCTGGGAAGCTTTTTTTGTCTGAATAATTTTAGTTAGCTGGGGTATAAGAGAGATTGCAGTAAATACACTTGCAATAACGCCAACAATAGTTGTGTAATTCATTATTGTTCGTTATGTCTTTCTTTTGAAAATATTTTTTACAAATTTTACATAAGAAAATATTTTCCCCGCTGATTTTATTTTTCCGGCTATCAATTGATAATTATGCTTTAATTCGTCTTCCTTACTCTTTATTTGACTGCGCAGTAACATGCGTTTCATACGCAATTCCCGGAGATTTGTAATTTTATTTATATCCTGTGCATTAGCTTTCATCATCATCATTTGAGAATTCATTAATGAATGTATCTGTAAGTTTTGATCTCAAAAAGGCATTTGAAATAATCTTTATTAATATCCCTATTATTAAATATCCACCCGCCACGATCAAAAAACCCAAAGAAGTATTTTCCATTACACTTCCTATCCAATAACAAAGAGCAAAAGAAACAAAAAGGAAAGCACCTAAATAAAAAAGTATGCTGCCAACTGAGGTAATTAATCCGGCTAATGTCTTTGATATTTTTTCAGTAACATTTAACCGGATGATCTGTGAGCGCATATCAAAATAATCTTTCACATCATCGGTTAAACCTCTTACGTCTATTTTTTCCTGTGGGTTCATTTCATTTTCCATGTATTGTGATATTTAAATTATATGCCAATACTTGATCATCAGCATGGTTTCACTTGCATAAGAAATTACAGCTAAGTATGGGAAATAATATTCCCGTCAATCGAAAATAATTACACAATTAAAATTCAACTGGTATATTTTACATAGCTGTTATCTCATATTACAGTGGCATAAAAAATGTTCCCTATTTAAAAAAATATTATGGTAAAAAGAACAACGCATAAAAGCAAATCAGGCAATAAATTGTATGGGCTTAGAGATGACGCAGGACAATTTACTGATATACAATCTTACAAAAAAGCGCACGGGCAGGATGTGAAAAGAAAGAGTAAAGAGGAAATTGCAGCAAAGAAAAAGAATAAATAAATACCGGTATTATTTATTTCCTTATTTAATTTTAATAATGCTCCTTAAATGGTTAAGACTACACATCATTGCATAATAAATTAAAACACAATTTATGAAAAAGATTTTTTTACTTATTCCATTCTTAATTGTACTTCAAAAATTGCATGCTATAAACGATGAAGTAATTTGCACTGCTGTGGAAAGTTTTTATGCAATAAATATAACGGATTCCACTGCAGACATTGGTTTTGATCCCAACGATGCATTGAATTATACTATATATTACAGAAAATTTGAAACTACAACATGGCTGGCATCCTTAACTCCGGACTCTCTGTCCTCTTTAGTTGCACTTGATGCCTGTTCCGGCTATGAATATTATATAGTTAGCAATTGTCCCGATGGACCTTTACAAAGTTTTACCGATACCTTCTTTACCACTTGTGATACTGCAACAACCGGCATTTTGAATCAATTATCTTATGAGAATAAGGTATTTGTATATCCTAATCCATCTGCCGATATGATAAATATTTCTTTTGAGGAGCCTGTTCATGGATCTATAGAATTACAATTATATAATGATCGGGGAGAACTTATTGACATAAAGATAATTAATGCGTATGGCGCAACACAATTAGAAAACATATTCTTCAATGTAGATAA
>JACMJP010000229.1 GCA_014380545.1 Chitinophagales bacterium
AAAAAACCCGCAATTAATGCGGGCTTCATACTTGAACCTAATTTATGAAACAAACCAACTTATTTTTGAGATGTAGAAGAATTTTTTACTGTAAAGTAAGTTGTTTCTACTACAAAACGATTATCTAAAACATTTAATTTTTCTGCTGCTCCTGCACTCAGTTTCACAGTTACCTTTTCATTTACTTCACCTGCACTTAGAGTCCCTATCACCTTCGCATATATAGTTCTGTTATTCATTAAATTTCTGATCTTAATAACGGAACCAATTGGAGCAGAATTATGCAATGCATAATATCTTTCATTTGTTATACTTAAATCATTACTTCCGTCAATCCATGTTGCAACTCCCTTATCTGATGCTGAAACCAGGGTTGAATTATACGGATATTCAGCAAACGTTGTGGAAAAAGGTTTATTCTTATCTGTTTTTGGTAATGTACTTGATTGTATATCAACCGGCGAATTTGTTGCTGTTGTTTCAACATTTATTCCGGATACTTCTTCTGTATTTATTTCTTCACTTACTGCTTTTGATTTATCATCATCTATAACAACATCGTTAATGGGTAATTCTGCTTTTTTTATTTCCTGTTTTGTTTCTTTCTTCACTTCACTTGTTTCAGTATGAGAAACAGATGTATGATGTTTTGCAGGAACCAGGATATCCTGACCTGCTTTTATACCATTCATATCTACGTCGGGATTTGCTGCAGCAATGCTGGAAAAAGGTATACCGTATTTTCTGCTCACAGCATAAGCTGTCTCTCCTCCGCTAATTTTATATATTATATATGTATTGCCATCAATATTTTTTATTCCTACTGAATCGCCTTTTGCATAATTAGGTGCACTAAAAACACTTAAAGCACAAATTACTAAAATGATAAGCAAACAAATTCTTTTCATGTTTTTATCTTCTAATGTTATTTGCATATAAATAACCTTTAATTTTGGGAATTATTAATTGTGCACATTTTATTCACATGCAAAAATATTCTTACAGCCTATGTTTGGTACTTTCTTAAGGGGTATGTTATGCACTATAGTTTTTATAAGTGCATTATTTTGTACTATAACGCATACATATGCACAAAATATTGCGACAGATAAAAAGAAAATTTATTATTTTGAAATTCACCAGGATATAATGCCTTCTGCATGGCGCACTGTAAAAAAAGCTGTTGAAGAAGCTGAAGCACAAAATGCGGATGCCATTTTTATAAGCATGGATACTTATGGCGGATTATTAGATGCTGCAGATTCTATCCGCACTAAATTATTGTCAACTAAAATTCCTACAATTGTCTATATAACAAATAATGCAGCAAGTGCCGGTGCATTAATTTCTATTGCATGCGACAGTATTTATATGTCTCCCTTCGCCAAAATTGGTGCTGCAAGTGTTGTTGACCAGAGCGGTGAAGTAGTTGCCGATAAATATCAAAGTTATATGCGGGGCATGATGCGGGCAACAGCGGAGGCAACAGGAAGAAACCCTGATTATGCAGAAGCCATGGTGGGCGCAGTAAAAACAATTCCCGGAATAATTGATTCAGGAAAAGTTTTAACTTTCACTACGAAGGAAGCTATTAAAAATAACTTCTGCAATGGTGAAGTAAATTCAAAAGATGATGCAATTACGAAAGCAGGCTATACAAATTATGAAATCATAGAACATAAAAAAACATTTCTTGATGGGCTGATGGGGTTTTTTATGAGCCCAATTGTACATGGTTTATGTCTTACATTTATTTTCCTCGGGTTATATTTTGAATTGCAATCACCTGGCATTGGTTTTCCATTAATTATTGCAGTAATTGCAGCACTATTTTATTTTGCGCCTTTATATTTAGATGGATTAGCTGCTAACTGGGAAATATTATTATTTATAATCGGGCTGATTTTAATTGTGCTTGAAATATTCGTAATTCCCGGCTTTGGTGTCGCCGGTATAGCCGGAATTGTCCTGATTTTCGGGTCAGCAATATTAAGTTTGATAAATAATATTGGTTTTAATTTTGAACTTACAGGTGGTGATGCTATGGTGGAATCAACTGCAATTGTTTTAATTTCCTTTGTTATTACCCTCACTGTTATACTTATTTTCTTCAAAAGGTTTTTAAATTCGCATTTTTTTAAAAAAATATCTTTACAAACTGAAATGCGAACAGATGAAAATTATACAACTAATATTTTCAGTAATACGAATACTTTCATTGGCAGAGAAGGAATTGCCGAAACTGACCTTCGTCCGGCAGGGAAAATTTTGGTTGATGGAGAATACTATGAAGGACAAACAAATGGCGAGTATATTCTGAAGGGAAAAAATGTGAAAGTAATTAGCGTAAAAAATATGTATTTGATTGTGAAAGAAAGCTAATATGAGATTGTGCTGATTAGCAAATATGCATAAACCATTTTTAATAATTCAATTATATAAAACCCACTAGTGAAAATAATCGGCATCATACCGGCAAGATATAATTCAACAAGATTGCCCGGCAAGCCTTTAATTGAAATTGAAGGTAAGAGCATGATACAAAGGGTATATGAACAGGCACAAAAAGTAAAATCATTTGTAAAGATTATCGTTGCAACAGATGATAAAAGAATTTTTGATCATGTAGAAAATTTTGACGGAAATGTTATAATGACATCAAATACCCATCAAAGCGGAACAGACAGGTGCGGTGAAGTGATCAATACTTTGTATGATGAATATGATGTTGCTGTAAATATCCAGGGCGACGAACCTTTTATTCACCCCGTGCAATTAGAAAATTTAATTGCTGTATTTAATGAGAGTCAAATTGAAATTGCAACGCTGTCCCGTCAGATTCCATCTGACGAAAAATCAAATCATCAGATGGAAGCATCGGATGAAAACGTTGTAAAAGTAGTATTTGATAATAATAATAATGCTTTATATTTTTCAAGAAGTGCGATCCCTTTTAAAAGAAATAACAACCCGGAAATTACATACTTCAAACACATTGGTATTTATGCATATCGTTCTGATATTTTAAAGCAAATTATTCAGCTGCCTCAAAGCAGACTTGAAAAAGCAGAATCACTGGAGCAATTGCGCTGGCTGGAAAACGGGTTTAAACTACGAATTGTTGAGACTGATATTGATACAATTGGAATTGACACTCTGGATGACCTGAAAAAAATAAAATCATTAAAACCTGAAAAATAATT
>JACMJP010000030.1 GCA_014380545.1 Chitinophagales bacterium
ACTGATTTTCCTTTTTCTACTACAACACTTTTCACCACACCATCGCCTGCAGCTTTTAAAACATTTTCCATCTTCATTGCTTCTAAAACTACAACTGCATCACCTTTATTTACTTTATCCCCGGCAGAGACCCTTATATCAATCACTAACCCGGGCATCGGAGCTTTTAATTCCTTTAATTTATTTTGTGCAGAAGCATCAAATCCCATTTGTTCCAGCAACTGATCAAATTTATCTTTTATAGTCGCTTCATAAATGTTACCATTAATTTTTAATGTATATGTTTTTGTTGCTTTTTCAAAATGCACCAATTCAATATTGTAAGATTTATGATCGTGCAGAATATGATAATATCTTTCTCCGGTTTTCAGTATATCAACAAGCAGTTCTTTACCATCCACCCTGTTGTTTTCAACTGCAAAAGTTTTATTATTGTTAATAATAATCTTATTCATGATTCAAAAATAAGGCAATTAATTTAGGATTGCCTTTGGTTAAATCTTGTTAATCCGGTTTTTTGTTGTGGATTTGCTGTAGAGCCGTGCATCCTCAAAGCCGCAACATAAATCTTTCAGTTATCTTTACGCCCGCTTTAAAAAAACAATAAAACCATTAAACAATATATGAATATCCGTTTGCTTTTATTTTTTGCAGCTATTGCAATTTTATTTTATCAGTGTGATGAAACGAAGAAAATTTATTCAGGCGCTGATTACAAGGGAGAAATTGACACATCATACACAGAAACTTATGGTGAAGATGAATATTATGAAGGTGATGAATATTATGATGAAACATACTATGGAGAAGGCGGGAGTGATTCTGCTTATAGCCATTACAGTCCTGCGATATATCAATCAACCCCAGCAAGAGTAAACGATATTCTGCATACGAAACTTGAAGTAAGTTTTAACTGGGAAAAAGCATGGATGTATGGAAAAGCTACCCTGACCGTAAAACCTTATTATCGTCCAGTAAAGGAATTAATTCTGGATGCAAAAGGATTTGAAATTAAAGAAGTGAGTATGATGAATGGAAATACAAAAACACCATTAAAATATACTTACAATAAAGATTCAGTAACTGATACTTTTCAAATTGTAATTGACCTTGGCAGGGAGTTTAAAAAAGAAGAACAATATCAAATATTTATTGATTACATAGCAAAACCAAATTCCCTCCCCGAAGGTGGAAGTGCTGCAATTACCAGTGATAAAGGATTGTATTTTATAAATAATGACGGCAGCGACAAAACCAAACCAATGCAGATATGGACACAGGGCGAAACAGAAGCATCTTCATGTTGGTTTCCGACAATAGATAAACCAAATGAAAAAACAACACAGGAAATTTTTATTACTATTGAAGATAAATATAAAACATTATCAAACGGATTATTAAATTCCTCAAAGAAAAATGCAGATGGCACCAGAACTGATCACTGGAAAATGGATCTGCCTCATTCACCTTATTTATTCATGATGGCAATTGGCGATTATGCAGTTGTAAAAGATAGCTGGCAAAATAAGGAAGTAAATTATTATGTAGAAAAGAAATATGAATCGTATGCAAAAGATATTTTTGGCAATACACCGGAGATGATAACTTTCTTCAGTAATAAACTCGGAGTAGAATTTCCATGGCAAAAATATAGTTCTGTTATTGTGAGAGATTATGTGAGTGGTGCAATGGAAAATACAACAGCAACTGTATTTGGCGAATTTATACAACAAACAGACAGGGAGTTATTAGATGAAACTTACGAAGATGTAGTATCACATGAATTATTTCACAGTTGGTTTGGTGATTACGTTACAACAGAAAGCTGGAGCAATATTCCATTAAATGAAAGTTTTGCCACTTATGGAGAATATTTATGGAATGAATATAAATACGGAAGAGATGCGGCAGATTTTGGAAAATTAAATGACCTGCAAACGTATTTATCAGAAGCGGACGGTAAACAGGTTAATATGATACGTTTTAATTATGCAAGCAGAGAGGACATGTTTGATTCGCATAGTTATGCAAAAGGCGGATGTATTTTACACATGCTCAGAAAATATCTTGGAGATGAAGCATTTTTTGCAGGATTAAATAAATATTTAAATGATAATAAATTTAAGGCGGTTGAAATTCATAATTTGCGTCTCGCATTTGAAGAAGTTACCGGAGAAGATATGAACTGGTTTTTTAATCAGTGGTTTTTAAGCAGCGGTCATGCAAATATTTTCACTACTTATTATTATGATGATTTTTCCGGAAATGTTATTTTAAATGTGTCGCAACAACAGGATACTACGACAACTCCAATCTATGTTTTACCGGTTGATGTAGATATTTATATTAATGGAAAAACTGAGCGGCACAGAATAGTTGTTGACAGAAGAATGCAATCTTTTACAATTGCTGTAAATGGAAAACCTGATCTTGTAAATTTTGATGCAGAAAAAATGATTCTCGGAAACGTATCGCAAAGCTTCACTCCTGAAGATTATATTTATATGTTTAATCATGCCCCTTTATTCCAGGACAGGTATGATGCAATTAATTGGCTTGCTTACGATCATGCAACAAATAAAAATTCTTACGATGTTGTTGTGAAAGGTTTAAGCGATCCATTCTGGGTAATCCGGCAATTTGCAGTTGATACAATTCGTATGGATGCAAATACTCCGGTATCAGTTCAGAATAAATTAAAAGAAATGGCGATGCATGATCCCAGAAGTTATGTGCGTTCAACAGCAATTATGCGATTGGGAGAAATTCCGGATATTGACCTGACACAGGTTTTAACCAAAACTTTAAAGGATAGTTCTTACACCGTAGTATCATCAGCATTAAATATGTTATTTATTACCGACAGCATAAAAGCGGTTCAGGAAGCAAGGGGATTTCTTGATGAAGAAAATATTACGTTGATGATGAGTGTATGGGATATTGTATCAAGAGCCGGCGATGCAAAAGACAATGATTATTTTTTGTCACTATTTGATAAATACGATGACTGGAAGGTGTATTATGTTATGATCTATTATTTGACGTATTTACAGAACCAGGAAGACTCATACATTATTAATAA
>JACMJP010000230.1 GCA_014380545.1 Chitinophagales bacterium
CAAAACTAAAATAAAATCCTTTTTGCATTGCTTTTCCCTGTAACAAATAAATGTTTACAAGCCATTCGTAAAATAAAAACGGATGTTTAATTTATTACTACATACTCTTCAATTATCTTTATCAATTCAATATGAACTGTAAGTATGAAACATTTTTCCCATTCATTCATTTTTGCGATTTTTCTTTTCCCATCATTAAAGAGCCATGCACAATTGCCTGATCATTTTGTTGACCAGGTAATTCTCGGGGGATTAAATGAAGTAATAGGAGTTGATTTTGATACAACCGGAAGAATGTATATTTGGGAAAAGGGCGGTATTGTAAGAATTTATGAAAATGACTCACTCTTATCCGACCCTTTAATTGACATCAGCGAAGAAACAGGAAATTTCGGTGATCATGGATTATTGGGTTTTGCAATCCATCCTGATTTTTATGCAAACGGATATTTTTATTTGTATTACACAGTTGACCGTCATTATTTATTGAATTATGGCAAAGTAACATATTCACCAACCTCTAATGATTATTATAACGCAACAATTTGCAGACTCACAAGATACACTGCCGATGCTTCAACAAATTTTACAACAGTTATTCCGGGCAGCAGGACAATATTAATTGGCTCAACTAAAAAAAATGGAGTTGCTATAATGCATGATTCACATGCAGGTTCGCCGCTTATTTTCGCTACTGATAAAACATTACTTGTACTTACAGGAGATGGTGCAAGTTACAATGAAGCAGATAACGGGTCAAAAGCGGATACCTATTACTTAAATGGATTGGCTGATACTATTATTCGTCAAAAAGAAAATATCGGTGCTTATCGTTCCCAATTATTGGATTGTTTAAATGGGAAAATTTTGCGCATTGATCCTGAAACAGGAAATGGGATTCCATCAAATCCATATTATAATGCAGCATCACCAGGTTCAATTAAATCAAAAGTTTGGGGTTTGGGTTTACGCAATCCATTCAGGGCGGAATTAAAACCGGGAACTGGAAGTACAAATCCGGCTGACGCAAATCCGGGTATATTATATATAGGTGATGTGGGATGGAACGATTGGGAAGAATTAAATATATGCGATGCATCTGCACAAAATTTTGGCTGGCCTGTATTTGAAGGAATGGAAATGCAAATTGGTTATGATGCTAATTCTGCCGATAACAGAGATGCAACAAATCCTTTGTTTGACGGAAGCACATGTACAGATAAATTTTTTGATTTCAAAAATTTAATTGTACAGGAAACATTATTACCATCTCCAAATTATCCGAACCCCTGTAATCCGTTAATAAATATTCCATCAGCATTTAATTTATATCAAAATAAAAGACCTATATTGGATTGGGCGCATGATGTTGTTGAAACAAGAGTATCAACATTTACAGGAACAACTGCAAACTGGGAACATATACATGACGCAATTGACGGTGAAGATTTTTCAGGTGCGGCTTCTGTGGGTGGTGTGTGGTATACAGGTTCAGCATATCCAATTGAATTTCAAAACACATATTTTCATGCAGATTTCGCAGGAAACTGGATAAAAAATATACATCTTACAACAGATGATGAATTAATTTCTGTTGATGATTTTTTTGATGCACCTGGTCCTGTTGTATGCATGGATATGAATCCGGTTGACGGATATATTTATTATGTACAATATCCATCGCAGGTAAAAAGATTCGCATATGTAGGTGGAAGTAACCTTGTTCCAGAAGCAATTATTGAAACGGATGTTATTTATGGTACTTCTCCTTTAACAGTAAATTTTAGTGCAGACAGTTCAGCAGATCCTGAAGGCGGAACATTAAATTATTTGTGGGATTTTGGTGATGGAACTACAAGCACAATAAAAAATCCGTCACATACTTTTACAACTTTAGATTCTGAACCAACGCCCTTCACTATAACATTAACTGTTACAGATTCACTTGATTTATCAGCAACCGCAGGTATAATTATATCATTAAATAATACGCCACCTGTTCCAA
>JACMJP010000231.1 GCA_014380545.1 Chitinophagales bacterium
AAAAACATAAACATGTAAAGATAAAATTAAATTCACTCAAACAATCACAAATATTTTAACTGTAGCAATAGAGAATAAAAGGCTGTTTAAAAAAGAAATTGAACAGAAGGCATTAGAAAAAGAACTGGAGGTGGCAGCACAAATGCAAAATATGCTGATACCGGATAAGCTGCCTAAAAATAAGGAAGTGGAAATGGCAGCTATCTATTTACCACATCAGAATATTGGTGGCGACTATTACGATTATCTGCAATTAAGTGAAGATGAATTTTTCTTTTGTATTGCTGATATTTCCGGAAAAGGAATTCCCGCTGCTTTATTAATGGCAAATTTTCAGGCGCAGTTAAGGGAATTAGTAAAAAAGAATCACCCTACTATTGATGATTTATTCCAGGAATTAAACAGAGGCGTATTGATAAGTACAAGAGGGGAAAAATTCATCACATTATTTTTGGGAAAATATAACCGCAAAACAAGAATATTAAAATATGTAAATGCAGGGCATAACCCTCCGATACTTGTAACTTCCCAGGGTTCTAAACTATTAGATAAAGGCTCTACAATTCTCGGCATGTTTGAAAACCTGCCTTCCGTTAAACTGGGGCAAATACCGATCGTTGAAGACACAACAATTATGTCTTATACGGATGGACTAACTGACCTTGAAAACGATAAAGAGCAGGCATTTTCTATGGAAACGCTGGTAAATTTCATGAAAACAAATTATAAGGAAGATGTTGAACATATCAACAGAAAATTATTAACGGAAATTATTCGATTTAAAGAGAAAAGAAATTTTACAGATGATATTACTGTGCTTACAGTAAAAATATTTGGTAAGAAATAATTCAGGATAATTGTTTCACCAATTTCTGTTTCAGATATATATCCATATTCACCAGCAAGGCAATCTCCATAAAAAACAAAGTACCTATTTTATCTGCTTCTATAAGATCGCTCAAAGAAATATTTACCAGGATAGTTACAAAAGATAAAATTACAGCCATGATAAACAGTTTATCATTTCTTTCTTTAGCCCTGTTATATAAATTCTGCCCGTAAAATAAAACTGCCACAAGCAATACAACCCATATTGTTAAGCCGATAAAACCCTGCTCCACGGTAATCTGCAAATAATAATTATGGACAGTTGAGCGCTCTTCGTTTCTGCTAATATATGTAAGGAATTTATTTACAGTATATTCTTTATAGTTATCATAAAATTGCCCTGGACCAAAACCAAGAACAGGCTTATCACCGATCATTTTTGTAGCAGCAATCCAGCGATAAATTCTTTCGGCACTTGAAACATCTTCCAGAGTCATGGTTGATTCCATGTGGGCTTCAAAGTTGGAATGATAAATTGTTTTCTTAAAGTCGGGTGCATAATCAAGATACTTATTATCATGCATCATAAAAATAACAAATACAATTGCGCCAAAAACAGCAAAAATTACTGCGGGTTTTAAATAATTTTTTTTCATTAATATAAAACATCCCGCTGCGGCAATAATTGATAGCCAGGACGATCTTGTGTAAGAAAAATAAATTGCCGTAAGAAAGAGAATTATGCCTAAACGGATAAGAATTTTTTGCCATGTGTATTTTGCATACCAGGTTTGGGCATAAAAAAGAAAAGGCACCATGAGTGCAAGAAATACAGCATAATTTACATGGTTCCTGAAATAAGGATACATTGTTTTATTTACTTCACTGAAAGAAAAGTTATAGTGATAATGATTGTTCAATGTGTAAATAACAACTGCAAGTGAAGAAATGAACAAACACCAGAATGCTGTTTTAAATATTTCGGGTGATTTAATAATATGCGCTGCCACAAAATAAAAGGTGCTTATATACCATGTTTTGGCTAACAGGTATTTAAATGAAACATTAATATTTTCAGAAAAAATAGTTGTTATAATTATCCATGCGAAATGCACAAGCAGGATAATTGTAAGCGGGTGATTAATAAATGCCTTTGAAATGTTTTCTTTTTTGAGGATAATATAAAAGATAAAAGTGAACATGAGTATTACCTGCAGTGGTTCTGTTGGGATATCTGTACTCAATCCACCTTCCAAAGCAAATTCCATGGAAACAGGAGTGGCAAGCAACAATAAAAAAAATACAGGGCGAAAATCAACAAGCAACTGATACGTTAACAAAAATGCAACCGGTACAAAACAAAATAATATTTCATTCGCAAGTATTGCCCCGAAAATTGAAATGAAGAGAATACTTGCGAAAGCGATTAAAATATTTTTATCAAATCTTTGTAATGCAGTACTATGCATCTGCAAGTTTTGTTTTTATTTTTTTATAGTTTTCTGTGATCACAGCAAACAGGATCATAAAAATAAATGCTCCTATTGTTGCACCTATAACAATTAACGAACGCACCGGTTTATCTTTCCTTATAGCTGGGTATGCTTCCTCCGTTACATGAATAGTAGAAAATTTCTGGCTTGCAGATGTTTTATATTGCTCAACAATTTTCCTGCTATTATTAATGTCGATTAATGCAGCATCAAGTTCTGCATCCACTATTTTTTGTTGCTCTGTAGAAATACCTTTTGCTTTTAATTGCTGCATACTATCCGATAATAAAGTAATCTGCATTTCCTTTTCCTGTATATTCTCTTCAAATGTTTCTATAGCAATAAGTTTATCCCGTAGAATGAGGTCCTTATTTTTATTATCAATTGTTAGAGCAATATGGTTGGCAATATCACTTGCAAGATTTTTGTCTTTATCCCACACAGCAATTTCAATAGCTCCATATTCCGTTTCAATGGCTTTATAATTTTTCTCCCATTTCTTTTTTGTTTTATAACGGGATAATTCTTTTGTTGAATCATAGCCGTAATGTTCCATCAGATGGTATTTATTTATGATATAATCAATAACAGGGCTGCCATGCGCAAGTGTCAGGATTCTGTCAACATCGCCGGCACTTCCGAAATAATCTATTTCAATTTCACCAAGAGAATTACTGTATAAAACCTGCCTGTCGTTCATAACAGGATTAGACGGATAAAATGTAATTGCTGATTTATAATAATTCGGCATTCCCCACCATGAAAATGCTGCCGAACCTATTGCAACTATCAGTGTTACAATGAGGATCGGTTTCTTCCATTTCAATGCAATACGCAATAATTCAAGTAAATCGTTTCGCTGTTCGCTCATAGTTAAGTTTTATTTTTTTTTGACTCAGGAAGGTGTAAAGGTATGTAATCCGACTTATAAATCAGGCCGGCAAAACCCATCTTCAATACCTCTTTTTTGTTTATATAATAAAAATAGTTATTATTGCATCAAATTACTTTCTATAGAAAGACATCTACTCTAAAACGGATATTAGCGAACTGCAATTCTACTTATATTTTTATTTGAAACAGATTTCTGAACCTAAATTTACAGGCTTATGCTTATTGCAGTGAATACCCGTTTTCTGATTAAAAATAAATTAGAAGGCATCGGATGGTTTACTTACGAGACCATGAAACGTATTACACAAAATCACCCTGAACATAAATTTTTATTTTTATTCGACAGGGATTGGGATGAAGAATTTATATTTAGTGATAACATTATCCCGGTAAAAGTTTGGCCCCCTGCAAGGCATCCGTATTTATGGAAATACTGGTTTGATTATTCGTTACCTGCTATTTTCAAAAAGTATAAACCAGATATTTTTTTATCTACAGACGGATTCTTATCTCTCCGCTCGAATATTCCTGCTGTACTGGTTATTCACGATCTTGGTTTCGAAACATATCCCGAACATACTCCCGGCATTGTAAATAAATTTTATCGTCGATTTACTCCCTTGTATGCGCATAAAGCAAAACGTATTGTAACTGTGTCAGAATATTCAAAGCAGGATATTATAAAAAGATATAAAGTAAATGCCAATAAAGTTGATGTTGTGTACAATGGAGCAAATGAAAGTTATGTTCCACTGAATGAAATTGAAAAACAAACTGTAAGAGAAAAATTTACCGGCAATAAAAATTACTTTTTATATGTTGGTTCAATTCATCCAAGAAAAAATATTGATAAATTATTATTGGCGTTTGATGATTTTAAAAATGAAACACATTCTGACATGCAATTAGTGATCGCAGGACGCATGGCATGGAAAACAGAAGAAACAAAAAATATTTATGAAAATATGCAGCACAAAAATGCTGTGGTTTTCACAGGGCATTTGCAAATGGAAGTGCTTACAAAAGTAATGGGTGCTGCTGATGCTTTTGTATTTCCTTCTTTATTTGAGGGTTTTGGGATACCAGTTGTTGAAGCAAGATATTGTAATATCCCGGTTATCTGTTCAAATAAAACAAGTATCCCTGAAGTAGCGGGTGAAGAAGCAATTTATTTTGACCCTACACATGCAGAAGATATTAAATTGGGACTGATGCGGTTTTTGGAAAGAAAAGAAAAAATGAAGATTTCTGAGACAAACAATATAAAAGAAAAATTTAACTGGGATATAACTGCTGAAAAATTATTTAAGTCAGTACTCAGTGTTGCAAAAGAAACAAAACATGCTAAATCGCACAGCCTCCAT
>JACMJP010000232.1 GCA_014380545.1 Chitinophagales bacterium
CATTTTTTATTCCCGCAATATTTGAAGGTGAATATGATATTTATGCAGGTAAGTGGGGATATATAACTGCCGCAAGTTTGGATTTTGGAGTTACTTCAACTTCCAGTGTTGATCTGTATTTAAGCGAAGGCTATTATGATGATTTTATTCTTGATTTTAACTGGGATGATAGTGAAATAGGGGCTTCCACCGGAAATTGGGAAAGAGAAGAACCTGTAGGAACAACATTCAGTATTTATATGTCAAATCCTGAAGATGATGTAACAGGTGATTTTGGTAATAAATGTTATGTAACCGGAAACGGGGGTGGTGCTGCAGGCGATGATGATGTGGATGATGGTACCGTAATTCTTGAATCGCCAATATTTGATCTTTCAGATTATGATGAGCCAACAATTAGTTTTTATTATTGGTTTTTTAATGATGGAGGATCAGGAACACCAAATGATACACTTACAATTTCCATCAGCAACGGATCGGAAATTTCCGATCTTGTGAAAGTAGATAATTCATTATTTGAAGAAGGAGAGTGGCTATATTTTTCAGGAACAATTTCAGATTATATTGATCCTTCATCAACTATGCAACTAAATGTGCGCATTGCAGATACTCCTGATGGACATATTTGCGAAGGTGCAATTGATAAATTTGAAATTAAGGATACAGAAATTACTGTTGTTCCTGTGGCTGCATTTATTGCCGATAATATTACAGGTTGCGAACCATATACAATTCATTTTACTGATGAAAGCGATAATTCACCTTCATCATGGACCTGGGTATTTGAAGGCGGATCACCGGCTACATCGCCTCTTGAAAATCCAACTGTTGAATATACAACTCCGGGAACGTATGATGTAACGCTTACTGCAACAAACGCTGTTGGATCAAACACAATCGTATTAAATGATTATATCACAATATATGATTCACCTTCTCTAACAACCTCAGCCGGCGCAGGAACTGCAACTGTAATTATCAGCGGTGGCACTGCGCCGTTTGATATTGTGTGGAATGATGATGCAGAACAAACTACTGAAACTGCAACAGGTCTTACAATTGGAATATATACAGTAACTGTTACGGATGCAAACGGATGTGTTGCAACTGCTGAAGCTAATGTGCAAACAGTTTCTGTAGAAAATATTTTAGCAGGATTTAATTATACGATGTATCCGAATCCTGTGAATGACATTTTAATTATTCAGGTTGATGAAAATATATATTCAGCAATGCAATTAATTATTGAAGATATAAGCGGAAGAATTATTGCAGAAAAAAACATTTCATACGGAGAGAATAAAATTTCAATGCTTGAATTTCCTGCGGGAATATATTCAATAAAAATATTTGCTGATAATAAAATTGCTTCCTTAAATAAAATTGTAAAGCAATAAAGAATGATAAAAAGAATATTGTTTATCGGTTTTGTTTTTATCAGCAATTATATGCTTGCTCAATCGCATATAACATATGCGGGACAGGTGCAGTATGATGTGCGTTCAGCAAGTTTAACAAGATATGTTGATGATCTTGGAAATGAATATGCATTAATTGGAACATATAATGCAACATCCATAGTTGACATAACTGATCCCACAGCTCCTGTTGAATTATTTTATGTTCCCGGCCCTTTGGGTATCTGGCGGGAAATGAAAACATATAATCATCATGCGTATATTACAAATGAAACTGATAGTGGTTTGCAAATAATTGATCTCACCAATTTACCACTTAGTGTTGAATCTTCTTATTTAAAATTTGCTGGCGGTGATTCACTAAATTCCGCACATACAATTTATATTGATGAAAATGGGCTCGCTTATTTATTCGGGGCAAATACGGACAGCGGCGGAGCAACAATTCTTGATCTGAATATTGATCCTGTCAATCCCCCAAAGGTTGGTTCTTATGATGGTAATTATATTCATGATGGATTTGTTCGTGGCGATACACTTTGGGCAGGATTTATTTATACGGGAAAAGTTGGGGTTGTTGATGTAAGTGATAAAACAAGTCCGGTTCTGCTTGCTGAACAATTAACACCATTTGCATTTACGCATAATTGCTGGCTGAGTGATGACGGCAATTTTTTATTTACAACGGATGAAAGACCGGGAGCTTTTGTTGCTGCTTATGATGTAAGTGATATTACAGACATAAAAGAGGTTGGCAGATTTCAATCACACCCGGGAACAGAAGTGATTCCGCATAATGTGTATTGGTTGAATAATTATTTAGTGATCGCATATTACCGGGATGGAGTAATTATAGTGGATGCAACAAAACCTGATAACATGATCCAGGTTGGAAATTATGATACTTCACCCTTTGAGCCCGCAGGATTATTTAATGGCTGCTGGGGTGTTGATCCGTATTTGCCATCAGGAAATATTATTGCCAGTGATATTGAAGAAGGATTATTTATTCTGCAACCTGATTATCACCGTGCATCTTACCTTGAAGGAACAATTACGGACGAATTAAATCCTGACGTACCTGTAAATGCAAAGGTTGAGATAATGGGCACAAGCGATTTTGATCTTGTTGATTTTACCGGTTCTTATAAAACAGGAACAAGTGAAGCAGGAATTTATGATGTACGCATTAGTAAAGCAGGGTGTTATACCAAAATAATTCCCGGTGTTGAATTATTTGAAAGCGCAACAAATATATTAAATGAAAGTATTGCCTGCACATTGTTAGTGGATAATACAGATATGCAGCAACAAATATATTTGGAAGCATTTCCAAATGTTTTTCAAAACACGACCACAATTAAATATATTTTACCATCAACCATGAACTATGCGCAATTAAATATTTTTGATATTGCGGGAAATAAAATGAATACATATTCTATTAGTAATTCTGCCGGCGAAATTTATTTTGGTGATGAATTAAATAATGGTATGTATTTAATTCAATTAATAGCAGAGGATAAAAGTGTGAAGGTGTTTAAGGTTGTGAAGGGATGATAATTAATTAGTTGCCTCCAGATATTTTATGAAGTAGCCATCATGACTGGCAGACTCTATTCAGGCTTCATTAAATGTTGATTTATATATCAGGAATCTTGTTGTTCCAAGGGCTTAATTTCTTTATGTGATAATATGCCAATGCTTGTAAACTGATCAGGAAATAATGTGTTTGGCGTTTTTGCTATAGTAAATTTCTATAAAGATGGACTTAAAAAGTAAATGAATAATTTTTCGTATAGTCTTTCAACAGAATTTACACAATCAAACTTATATATCAACCTTTTTCGTGGCTGTGCCTTCCTAATCATAAATTATTTTTAATTTTTATCTGTTGATTATTCCTTTTTATTAGCTTCGACCCACTATTTACTCACCAATAGTGGTGATTTTTAGTAAATACTTGCCTTTTTATTTGGAGTGTAGTTAATTAAAAATATACATTTGATAACTAATCAATTTTAATCTGAAAAACCATCCATTTTATTAAATATTAAAAATGGATGTAGCAGGGAAGTTGCATTTTACGTTGAGGGATTTCTGTATTAGTATTAAATATTTTGATCGAATGATTTTATGTGGCTTGTAGCCAACATAAGGATATTTTATTAACTAGCAAAAACTACAAAAAATGAAAAAATTAAAAATCAAATTCGGACTTATTTATTTAATTCTGGTTCTAACTCATTCTTGCGGTTTGTTCGATGGAAAAAAGGACGACCTTAAAAATGTTCAAATTAATCCTGCATACGAAATGAATCCGCCAATTGCAGAAGATGTTCTGGTTCAAAAAATTGAAGGAGATGAAAATCATATGCTCATTATTGCAAAATATTCAAAGCAAATATTCAAAGAGAAATATTTAGCAATTGACAACGATGGCGAAAAATTGGTTTTAAGAGATGATGGGAAAGGGGATGATGCAGAAGCAAATGATGGTTTATTCACTGTGAAAATTGAAACAGATGTAAAGCAATTTGAGGAGATTGCTTTAAAAAATGATAAGCTTATGGAATCAGGTAAACGATTTACATTCGTAGGACGCTCAATAATAACAGATAGCGTAAGAGAGAACTTTAATCAAAAAGATTTTAGTGTTAGTAGATTGGTTTCAATTAAAGGACTTTATACATTGGCATCAGATAATCTTAAAGACCATAGTTTAATGATTACTAATTTAGGCATTGTTGAGCATCCTAATAATACTTGGAATTATTGCACCCAACTAGGCAATATTGATGGAGCATGGACCTTTAAAACACTAATGAAACATTTAGCTTCTTCAAATCCTGCAAGCCTGGTTAGTGATATTGAGCTATCAAACTTCGTAAGGAAC
>JACMJP010000031.1 GCA_014380545.1 Chitinophagales bacterium
ATTGCTGCGGATGAAGTGAATTTAGTGAATGCGAAAAATACTGTTGATCTTGCCTATCTCGATTTGAAGAATTTATTACAGTTAGAGCCGATGCAACAAATTAAAATTGTATATGCTGATGTAAACGCATTCGAAAAATTATTGAATGAAGATATTCCCGATGAACAAACAGTAATTAATGCAGCATTGGCAACACAGCCCGGCATTAAAAAATTTGAATATCAATTAGAAAGTGATGCATTAGCGGTTAAAATAGCGCAGGGTGTGGCGCTGCCTTCTATAGGTTTAGGTGGCAGCATAGGCACAAGTTATTCTGATGCTGAAGGGTTTAACTTTATAGGCGAACCTATTCCGCCTGATCCTTACGGAACACAAATAGGAAATAATTTTTATGGTGGCGTTGGGTTAAATTTAACCATACCTATTTTTAATAATGGTCAAATTATTTTAAATAAACAAAATGCACAACTTAATTATTTTACTACTGAAACTGCACAGCAAATTGCAATTAATGATCTTAAAAAAGCTGTTGTGCAGGCAGTAACAAATTGCAGGGCTTCAAAGGCAAGTTATAATGCCGCATTATTGAGTTATGATGCTGCAAAAAAAGCATTTGAATTTGAGCAGAAAAAATTTGCAGCGGGACAAAGCAATAGTTTAAATTATACAATAGCGGAAAATAATTTGGCGCAAGCTGCAATAACATTAAGCGAAGCGAAATATGATTTTATTTTTAAAAGAAAAATAATTGATTATTATTTGGGAATACCATTGAACTTTTAAGAACACAACCCCCAACCCCCTTGAGGGGGCTAAGGTTCATTCATAGGTTTAATAAACTGAAAGGATATGTGCAGATAAATGATTAACAGCAATTCAACTAATAGAAACCTAAATAAAAAAACAAACGATAATTATATCTAAAACATTTACTAAGAACGAAGTCCCTTAAGGGGATTTAGAGGTTGTATTTAAATAATTTAAAAAACTCATTAGTCATTATTCATAACTCATTTAAATGAAATTAACCAGAATTTTGATCATCGTTGTAATTGCGCTGATCGCATTTTTAATTATAGGCAGAGTAGCAGGATGGTTCGGATCATCAAAAGGATTAACTGTACAAATGGATACAGTTCAAAAAAGAGACATTATTGAAACAGTTACTGCGAGCGGAAAAATATATCCTGTAAATCATGTTGAGATAACTGCTGAAATTTCAGGAGAAATAGTTGAGCTGCCTGTTATTGAAGGCGGATGGGTAAATGCGGGCGATCTTTTAATGCGCATTAACCCGGATATTTATGAAAGCCAGGTGGAACAAAGCCAGGCCGGGTTAGATAATACCAAAGCACAGCTTGCAAGTGCAAAAAGCCAGATGTTGCAGGCAAAATTGCAAATGGATAATGCAAAAATAACTTACGACCGTAGCACACAATTATTTAACGATAAAGTAATTTCTGCAAGTGATTATGACCAGGCAACTTTATCTTATCAAACTGCAAAGGCACAATATGAAATTGGAGAGGAAGGTGTGAAAGCGATGGAATATGCTGTGAAAAGTAGTGAAGCAATGCTGAAAGAAATGCGCAATAATTTTAAGCGTACAAATATTTATGCCCCGGTGAGCGGAACTGTTTTCGGATTAAATAAAAAGAAAGGTGAAAAGGTGTTGGGAACAATTCAAATGACGGGTGATCTTTTAATGGGTGTTGCTGATCTCAATGCTATGGAAGTGCGGGTTGATGTGAGTGAAAATGATGTGCTTAGAATTAATCTTGGTGATTCTGCTTTGGTTGAAGTAGATGCCTACCTCGACAGAAAATTCAGAGGTATTGTTACACAAATTGCAAATTCTGCTGGTAGTAATAATGCATTGCAGGCGGCAACGGAACAGGCAACAAATTTTAGTGTGCGCATAACCCTAATGCCTGAGAGTTATGCTGATCTTTCTCCGAAAGAAAAAAATGCAAAATATCCTTTTTATCCCGGCATGAGTGCAACGGCAGAAATAAAAACAAACACTGCCGCTAATATTTTAACGGTACCCATACAGGCTGTAACAACCAAAGAAGACAGCTCCATGGAGAACAGCGATGAAAGTATAATGGAAATTGTTTTTACAGTGGTTGGCGATACAGTTGCAGAAACAAGAGTAAAAACAGGCCTGCAGGATGATGATTTTATTGAAATAGAATACGGTTTAAAAGAGGGCGATAAAATTGTGAGCGGACCTTATAATACAGTTTCCACTATGCTTAAACAGGGTGATAAAGTGCAGGAGGATATGAAGAAGGGAGAAGGAGATAAAAAATAATTGTAATTAAAAACTACATGACATTAACGACGCAATTACAAACTCCGTCGAACATTTTCTTATGTTATTTTTGGGAATAATAAACTACAGAAGGCTGGGGTATTGATAAAGTTGCCGCAGGTATTGATCGGGCTACGGTAGGTATTCATCAGGTTGCAGTAGGTATTGATAAAGTCGCCGTAGGTATTGATCAAGCTACGGTAGATATTGATCGTGTTGCGGTAGGTATTATGTGTGTTTATGAAAAGTGAAGGATTCCTGCGGGGAATTGGAGGGTTTACGTTTATTTGGTCAGGAGACCAACAAAGGCGGAGCAATCTGTTATAAGTATTAGTATCTTTAATGTAGATGCTTTCAATAACTATGAAAAAAACACTGCTGCTGGTTTTATTTTATCCATGTTTTGTTTTTTCTCAAAACAATAATGCAAACTGGTTTTTTGGAGATTCAGTAATGCTCAATTTTAACGACGGAGTAATTACCACAATGCAAGTACCGGGCTTGGCTGATGAAACTTCTATATCTTATTCTGATGATGAAGGCAACTTATTATTTTATAGTGATGGCAGTATTATATGGAACAAAGATTTGGAAGAGATGAATAACTCTCCCATTGAGCAAAGAGGCTATAATGAAGGTTCAGGGTCAAGTATGTGCCAGGGCTCAAGTGTTATTCCTGACCCCGGCAATAGTTCTAAATATTATATCATTAATCAAGTTGAGGAAGGACTAAAATATAGTGTCATAGATATGACTTTAGATGAAGGTTTAGGAGATGTACAAGAAGAACTGAAGGATATTTGGATAATAGAAGAATATATAACTGAAAAATTACAAGCAGTTAAACATGCAAATGGTAGAGATTGGTGGGTATTATTTCATAAACGAGTACCAAGCTTTGATGATGACAGTACAAATACCTTTTATAAATTATTAATTACACCCGAAGGAATTTTAGGCCCATATGAACAAAATGTTGGTATTAAATCAAAAGGTACAATAGCACAAATGGTGTTTTCAAAAAATGGAGATTTATTAGCCTATCCTGAAACAAACAATCTTGAAATATTTAATTTTAACAGGTGCACAGGAGAATTAAGTGAATATAAAAATGTTTTATCCCTTGGTAACTATCCTTATGGTTGTGCTTTTAGCGGAGATGGAACGAAGGTATATACTTCAAGTGTGCAGGAAGATGGTGATAAGGTTTTTCAATATTGTGTGAACTGTGAAGAAACCCTCGAAGAAACAAAGACTCTAATTTTTAAGGAGACTTTTGAGGATTATGCTATAGGACAAATGCTACTGGGTCCAGATGATAAAATATATATTGTCACCTTTTATTATACATGGTATAATTCGTATTTTACTGATATAAATATGAATTTATCAGATACTGAAAATTATTCTGCTGCCGGGACCACAGGATCGGTGGGAGGATTAAGCTTAGCGCGCAACGGCTGATTTTTGTAA
>JACMJP010000233.1 GCA_014380545.1 Chitinophagales bacterium
AGTATAGAATTACCTGCAAACAATATAAAATCGCAAAGTCCCTTATAAGCATCTTTGCGATTTTTATTACTTATAAATCTCCTGCATAAAAAAAATATTACTTTATCAACATAAATGGAATTATTATGAATCGATGGTCAAAACTTTTTTTCTCAGCTACTATCCCTCTATTGATATTTGCAGCAGACAAAAATAATTTCAGCAATCCCCACACAATTTACTCTGATGTTGGGGCGGATAAGAAACAGATATCTGATATGCTGGATGCTTTTCATGCTGCCGCAGCAAAAGCAGATTTTGAAGAGTACTTTAACTATTTTACTGAAGATGCTGTATTTATTGGTACTGATGCTACAGAGAACTGGAGCAAAAAAGATTTCATGGCTTTTTCCAAAACTTATTTTGACAGGGGCTCAGCATGGAGTTTTACATCTCTTGACCGCCATATTTATTTCGGCAATAATAATGATATTGCATGGTTCGATGAATTATTAAATACACAAATGAAAATTTGCAGGGGTTCAGGAGTGGTAGTAGAACAAAATAATGAATGGAAAGTGCAGCAATATGTTTTGTCAATGACCATTCCGAACAGTGAATCAGATGAGATCATAAAGATTAAAACAAATATTGAGGATTCAATCATCAGGAGTTTGAGTGGGAAATAACCTTCATCTCATGATAAGAATTGAGAATTACTAATTAAGCAGATTGCCACCAAAGCATTGCATTATTATTTTGGTGGAGAGGGAAGGATAAAAGAGAGGGTCAGAATAAGTATCAGTTGAGATTTAATAATTATAATATTTTGAAAATTATTAGGAATTATAAAAATTTCCCGTTCACTTATTCTTTTCGTAAACTTATAAGGAGATCACAAAATATGTGATCGCCGTTTTATAAATAAACAGTAAAAACTTTATTTATATATTAAACCATTCTTTTAATGAAATCCCGAAAAGAAAATCTAATCCTACCCTTCTCCCTCCAACGCACTTTTGATTAAATTTTCTACCGGGTTATACTCTGCATTATAAATTTTCTGATAATATTCTGTAGCCATTCTATCGCTGTCGAAGAAAGGATAAATATCATGCATGCTGTTTGAAATTATATGTTTCCATTTAGTGCCATTCTCATAATACGCAGGAATAACTTCATTCTCAAGCACATTCATAATATTTTCGTGATCGTAATTATCAATTTCTTCAACACTTAATTTTGTATGATCCGCAACAGGTGTTACAAAACTATTCCCGCCATGTTTTGCAAATTCAGGAATCCATCCATCACTTATGGAAACATTAATTGATCCGTTCATAGCTGCTGTCATGCCACTTGTTCCGCTTGCTTCATGCGGACGTCTTGGGGTATTCAACCAAACATCAGATCCCCTTTTTAATAAATAACTCAGCAATATTTCATAACCAACTAGCACCGCACAATTATTCCTTCCATGTGTGTAAGAAATAAGATCATTAAACATATTTACAGCGCCATGATCAGTTGGATATGGTTTTCCTGCCCATATAATTTGGACGGGGTGTTTTTTATTGTTTAACATTTGCAGGAAACGTTCTTTATTGCGCATAATTAAATTCGCCCTTTTATACCCGGCAAATCTTCTCGCCCAAACAATTGTGAGCACATCAGGATCAAATATTTTTCCCGTTTGATTTGCTACTACTTCAAACAATTCTCTTTTCATTTCTTTTTTCAAAACTATCATTTCACCAACATCCCTGTTTATAAATGCCCGGTCGAATTGTTTATCTGCCCAGAATTTTTTATTCTGTGCATTTGTAATATGGGTTATAGAACAGATGCCTTTATATTGTTTCCACATTTCCCTCGAAACTGCACCGTGTAATTTTGAAACACCATTTGCAATTTTACTCATGTACAATGCAGAAGGCGTATAACTTAAATTGTCTCCTTCTGCGTTTGTAATATGGCGTACAAGTTCAAGTGGCACATTGCTGAAAAAATTCATGCGTTGCAAAAAATCAATTTGCTGTTCTTCATTTCCGGCTTTTTCGGGTGTATGCGTTGTAAACACAACTTTATTTCTTACCGCATCAATGTTTTTCAATTGTGAAAGTAAATAAAAGCATAAAGGCAATGCATGCCCTTCATTCATATGATAAATATCTGCGCCACCTAATTTTTCAACTACTTTGGCTCCGCCAATTCCCAATAACATGTGCTGCGCAATTCTATTCTCTCCATAATTATCATATAATTTATTTGAATATGCTCTTGCTTTATCACTATTTTCAGGAAAATCTGTTGTCATTAAAAATAATGGTGCGCTTCCAAATTCTTCAGGAGAGAGATAATATGTTTTCACTTTTACATCTTCACCGTCAATTGCAATAGTAAATTCAACATCCGTTTGTTTTAAAAATGTATAAAATTTTTTCTGGAATTGCACACCCATGTACCCATGATCATCTCTTGTTTGATCATAATATCCGTGCCGCCATAAAATACCGATACCAATAACATTTTGTTTTAATTCGTATGCACTGCGCATGTGGCTTCCTGCAAGAAATCCCAAACCGCCACTGTATATTTTTAATGCCTGGTGTATGGCGAACTCCATACTGAAATAAGCTACTTTTTTTCTGAATGCAGGATTTACTGCATATGGAAATGTCCAATTCTTATGTTCTATCATATTTGATTTTTTATCCGGCTTGTTTTCACAAACAGGTGCGAAGATAGAAAGATGAATTATTTGTGCAAGTAGTTGGACAGGATGTTATAAACAAATTGAATTGAATTATCTATCACAGAATTGAAAATTTTGAGCTATTTCACAGCTTAGTGTGTTTTTCACATTAAGCTACCGTAAAGCTGTTTAAAATATGCCCGCCGCCAATTACATCATCACCTTCATAAAAAACAGCACTTTGCCCAGGTGTAATTGCAGAAACAAGAGAATTAAATTCCACCCGCATTAAATTATCTTCCATAAATAGTTTGCTTTCAGCACCTGGAGTTTTATAGCGGATTTTTGTATTTACTTCAAAACCATCATCAACAGTTTCATATTTCTGCATATTTAAATTGCGCACGAACATGCCGTTTCTTTCAAGTTCATTCTCTAAACCGAGAATAACTACATTTTTATCAGGAATTATTTCTGTAACAAAATAAGGTTTACCTAAAGCTATTCCCAATCCTCTTCTTTGACCAATTGTATAAAAAGGATATCCTTTATGATTGCCGAGAATATTTCCATTTTTGTCAACAAATAATCCACCGTCAACTTTTTCTTCCAGTCCCTCAACTTTTCTTTTTAAAAACCCACGGTAATCATTATCCGGTACAAAACAAATTTCATAACTCTCACTTTTATTTGCAAGATCAAA
Source organism: Chitinophagales bacterium (assembly GCA_014380545.1). Classification (GTDB taxonomy): domain Bacteria; phylum Bacteroidota; class Bacteroidia; order Chitinophagales; family BACL12; genus JACMJP01. The sequence goes on from JACMJP010000233.1 coordinate 3,378, forward strand.
ATACCCCATGTCTTTCGCCATTTGCCTGATATCTTTTTTATGCAAATGCCCTACAGGAAATTTTGTGCGTTGCATACATTTTTGACTAAGCCCCCACAACACATAACTCTGATCTTTATTTTCATCTAATCCTTTTGAAATATAAAATCTGCTACTATCAATGTTTTGTTTTAATTGCGCATAATGCCCGGTTGCAATAAATTCACAATTCATCGCATCTGCTCTTTTTAATAATGCTTCCCATTTAATATGCGTATTACATAACACACATGGATTAGGTGTTCTGCCCGCAAGATATTCATCCACGAAATTGTCAATTACATAATCACCGAATTCTTCCCGGATGTCAATAATAAAATGATGAAATCCCTTTTCAACAGCAATTTGCCTTGCATCATTTATAGAATCCAAACTGCAGCATCCGGTTTCTTTTTTGCTGCCGCCACTGGAAGCATAATCCCATGTTTTCATGGTAATACCCACCACTTCATATCCTTCTTCATGCAAAAGAATAGCTGTAACAGTACTGTCAATACCGCCGCTCATTGCTACCAAAACTTTTCCGTGTTTGCTCATTGCCCTATCTCTTATCCCGCTAAAAGCTGGACGTTACTTTATTTTTTATCGGATCCTTGTATAAATTAAAGAATTAACTTTAAATGCAAAGTTACAATTTTGAGTAGTGGAAAGTTCGGAATACTCTTGACCCGGTTTTTATTTTAATGATCTTAAAAATGTTTCAATTTGTCTTTCGCCCTGCTTGGTGGCGTAAGGATACAGAAGATGCGCTATTAACTCAAGGTAATGCTTAAACACTTTTTTCTTTGATAAATGCTTGTAGCTGACCCTTGCTTCTGAAAGCCAAAACCTGGCTGTTAGTGAAAGCGCTGAAACAAGAAAATTAATTTGATTTTCAGTTATTTGCTGTTTCATGAATTTGTTTTCAACAAGTTCAAGGATATTCTTTTTGAGTGTTGCATATCTTGCCTGCTGTGTTTTTAAATATGCTTTCTGAACTTTTATGTTTTGTTCAAACTGCTGCACAAAACTGATGAATAAACAACGGTACTGATAATGGTTTTCAAAAACCTGGTGATATCTTTTCAGGAAATCAGACATTGTTAAACCATCTACGACTGTGATGGTTTTTGAATTTAATTCAGCTAATTGTTTGGAAATAGCATAAGTGATTTCATCCTTTACCGGAAAATAATAGGTAACGTTTCCCACCCGCAGGTTCAGGTCATTTGCAATCTCCCGAACCCCTACGTATTCGATACCCTTCTCATTAAATAATTTAAGGGCATATCGGAGGATTAAATTTTTTGTTTCGTTTTGTTTGGACGTTGTCCTAACTTGTTTATCTTTGGACATTGTCCAAAATTAAACAACTTATGAAAGAATACAAATTACCACACACTATCCAAAATAAATTTGGAGAGAAACTTACCTTTCTGCGCATCACAAATAATGGCAGTAAAGAAATACTGGAAGTAGAAAATGAAGTACTACCTGGGAGAGGACCAGTAATGCATGTGCATTATAAACAGGATGAGTCATTAACCGTTGCTGAAGGAAAGTTAGGATATCAAATTCTGGGGGGAGAAGAAAAATTTGCAGGAGTGGGAGAAACAATTACTTTTAACCGGGGAGAATTCCATCGTTTCTGGAATGCCGGAGATTCTATATTGAAGTGTAAAGGCTGGATATCGCCACCCAATAATATTATTTATTACCTGGAAAATATTTATCACCTCATGGATGAAGGGAATGGTGAACCGGGAGGTTTTGATGCAGCATATCTAGTTACAAAATACAAAAGCGAATTTGATGTAAAGGCAATTCCATCATTTGTAAAAAGTGTAATTTTTCCTGCTGTTATATTTTTCGGAAAGCTCAGCGGAAAACATAAAAAATTTGTGGATGCGCCTGAGGCAAAATAATTTTTCTAAGAATTATAATTAATAGTGCAGTAAAGGTCACATATGCATTAAAATATTTTTCACAACCCCCTGCCCTTCATAAACCATTCCTGTGTATATCTGAGCAAGGTTAGCACCACGGTTTATTTTTTCCTGTACATCTTTTGAATTTGCAATTCCGCCGACTGCTATTAAAGGGAAGTCTTTTCCTAATTCCCTCCTTAAAAACCACAACACATCATTTGATTTGTGTGCAAGCGGCTTACCGCTTAATCCGCCGGCTCCAATTAGTTCAATTTTTTCCTTCTGTGTTTTTAAATTATTTCTGTCAATGGTTGTGTTTGTGGCAATTATTCCATCCAGTTTTGTTTCTTTTACAATTTCAACAATATCATGTAATTCTTCCGTAAACAAATCGGGTGCTATTTTTAAAAGAATGGGTTTCGGCAACGTATTTTTTTGATTGATCTCCTGCAATTTATTGAGTATTTTTTTTAAGGGCCCTTTTTCCTGCAACTCTCTTAATCCGGGAGTATTGGGTGATGAAACATTTACAACAAAATAATCTACATGATCAAATAATCTTTCAAAACAAATTACATAATCTTTCCATGCATCTTCATTGGGTGTATTTTTATTTTTCCCGATATTCCCTCCGATAATAATTTTATATTTTTCTTTTGTCCTTATTGTTTTTTTTGAAGAGAGATTTTTTACCATTGCATCCACACCATCATTATTAAATCCCATTCTGTTGATCAAAGCTTCATCATCAGGTAAACGAAATAATCTTGGTTTATCATTTCCGGTTTGTGCAAGTGGCGTAACTGTTCCTACCTCAATATGCCCGAAACCCAATCTTGCCATAAGGGGAATATATTCTGCATTTTTGTCGAAGCCGGCAGCAAGTCCAATTTGATTTTTAAATGTTAATCCGAAAACTTTTTTTCCAAATTGCGGCTTATCAATAACATATTTTTTATCATGGAAAAAACCATATCCGGGAATAGCAAGTGCTATTCTAAATAAATTCAAAGCAAGATGATGTGCCTTTTCAGGTTCAAGTTTAAAGAATAAAGGCTTTAAAAGCGATTTATACATCGGGGTAAAGTTAGCAGGGTTTCAAAAGTTGTCAAAGTGAGA
>JACMJP010000234.1 GCA_014380545.1 Chitinophagales bacterium
AATAAATAAATATTAAAATAAATAAAACTTTCGGAGAATTGCTCATTAAAAATGAGGGGATATAAATATTTACTTGAAGCAATTAATAAAATAGAAATTGGAAATAAAAAATGCATGAGTCTTAGCGATCCTGAACGTAATTCGGATAAACCACTTTGAGCATTTGTTGTTATCTTTTGCACCATAGCAACACTCAATGCATTTGCAAGCAGCAACGACAATGGGAATTCTTTTGCACCGTATTGAAACAATGCAAATGTACTTTTATCATAATAATAGTTTACAATCATTCCGTCAACATAAATAGAAACACCGCCTAGGAAAAAACTTATGATAAGCGGAGCCGCAGTTTTAAATTGCTGTTTAATGTCAGCAAAATCTAAAGCACCTGGTTTTGAATCAAAAAAAACGAAAACAAACACAACAAATTTTAGTGTGCTGAATGCGATCAAACCCATGATCACCTGATCTATATCGGCAGAAGTAAATGCAGGGAGTGCTATAAATACGGATTGAAATATCAGGTGAAAAATACCGAGCAGTATTAATCCTTTCACTTTTTCCTTTGCTAATAAAATATATTCTGTTGCAAAGCCGATACTGTTAAATAAAAAGAAAACAATAAATAAAGGGAAATACTCCTCATTTGTACAAAAAAAATTAATGAACTGCTTTTTGAAAATATAAAATAAAAAAAAGCAAATAATAATTGTTACAGTAATAAGGAAAATACTGTTTGCCAAAACTGAGCTTTTGTTTTCTGCCTTTGCATAACTTCTCAGGAAAGTTGTGAGAAAACCATTGATCCAAAAAAAAGAGAGACTGCCTGCCATAAGTAAAACAGTTTCATAAATGCCAATATCCTTTTGTGAAACTCCGGACTTTGTAATAAAAATGCTACCCAAAGTAAGGGAAGCATATCTTGCTATCTGGAAAAATTGAAAGGCTGTGGTTGTATTTATTCTTTTTTGTAACAAAGTATTCTATTGCTGTTTCCTCCATGCAAACGTACTCAATTTCTCATTACTGTAATTGCTGATACAGCGGTGGGGTGACTATTTTGTTGTCAAAAAATTTACATACTCCGCATGCTTTCATTAATTAGTTTTACATTTTTATAATTCTAAAAAAACAGCTTATGAAGAATTCAGAAAATAGCCGCCGCAGTTTTATTAAAAAAGGCGCACTTACAATTGCAGGTGTAGGTTTATTTAACCAGATAGACATGAAAGCATACGCAGGTAATGATGAGGTAATAGTGCCGGAAACCTTTCCGGCCGATGGAGCATTTTCTTTGCCGGCATTAGATTATGATTATGCTGCCTTAGAACCGTATATAGATACAATGACAATGCAAATTCATTATAGTAAACATCATCAAACGTATGTTACCAAGTTAAATGAGGCAATTGAAAAAACGCCTGAATTACAAGGCAAATCTTTAAAGGATCTTATAATGAATATTAATGCTGCTCCGGAAAGTGTGCGCACTGCAATCCGCAATCATGGAGGGGGTCATTATAATCATTCTATGTTTTGGAAAATGATGAATCCCAAAGCTGCCGACTCAATAACAAGTGATGACTTGCGCAAAGCTCTTATGGCAAAGTGGAACGATATGGAAACATTTAAATCTGAATTTAATAAATCAGCAACAGGTTTATTTGGCAGCGGATGGACATGGCTTATAAAAGATACTGCCGGCGCATTGAGTATTGTAAATACAGCAAACCAGGATAATCCTTTAATGGATATTTCATCGCAAAAAGGAAAACCGATTTTGGGCATTGATGTTTGGGAGCATGCATATTATTTAAAGCACCAAAATAAAAGAGCTGATTATTTAGCTGCTATCTGGAATGTAATCGACTGGAACCAGGTGAGCAAATGGTACAGCGAAATGTAAATGAGGAATTAAGTACAGGGAATTAAGATTTGATTTTCTTGAATTATAAACATCAATTCTTAAATATTAGCCTTGATTATTAACTCTTTCGTTTAATTCTATCTTCTAATTTATTATTTTTGCATTTCAAATATGGTGATTGTAGCTCAGCTGGTTAGAGCATCTGATTGTGGTTCAGAGGGTCGTGGGTTCGAGCCCCATCATTCACCCCAAAAAAATCCGG
>JACMJP010000235.1 GCA_014380545.1 Chitinophagales bacterium
AAAGAAGTAATTTTATAATTCAAAATAAACAAATAATATGAAAAAATTATTTACTTTCATTGTCTTCACAATATGTTTTATAACTGTTGTGCATGCCCAAACAATTCTCATTGAAGATTTCGAAAGCGGAACCTTTCCTTTAGACTGGAGTCAGGAAACTGCTGCAACTGATGGCGGCTGGATTACCGGTAATTCTACAGATTTGTCAAGTTCGGGATTTCCTATACCTGCTCATACCGAAATGATTGCAAGTAATGATGATGCTTGTAATTGTAATAAATTAAATGATATACTGAAAACTCCTTCAATGGATTTATCCACTTATTCAAATGTATTATTATCATTTGATGTTTTTTATGCTGAATTAGCTTATGATTCTTATGAAAATGCAACTGTTGAAGTTTCAACAGACGGAGGTTATTCTTGGTCTATCGTAAAAGATTTAACTGGTTTAACTGCATGGAGAACTGAAAATGTTTATCTCGGGGATTATGCAGGTGAAAGTGATGTTATGATAGCAATAAACTATACTGATGATGGAGGATGGGCTTATGGAATTGCAGTTGATAACTTTGAAGTATATGAAGCAGCGCCAGTAGTTGATGTTACATTAACTTCAATAACTACTTATCAATTTCAACAAGTAGGTGATGAAGCTATCATTGCAGGAGTAATTACAAATAACGGAACTGTTCCTGTTACAAGTTTTGATATTACCTGGAGTGATGGGGTAATGACTTATACTGATAATATCACAGGAATAAATTTAAATCCATTTGAAGCATATTCTTTTGAGCATTCAACAGCATATACTCCTGCATCCGCAATTACATATGATTTAGATATTGAGGTAGCTAATCCGAACAGCACAACAGATGAAAATATATATGATAATACAAATATTGCGAAAGTGAGTGGTTGCTCTTATATCCCACCCAAGCATGTTATAGCTGAAGAAGCAACAGGAACATGGTGTGGATGGTGTCCGAGAGGTGCCATATTTATGGACCAGATGGCTGAAGATTATCCTGATACTTTTATCGGTATAGCTGTTCATAATTCAGATCCTATGGAAGTAACTGCATATGATGCTGAAGTTGGAAGTTTCCCGGGATTTTCTGGTTACCCATCCGTAATTGCAGATAGAAATGTAATTGTTGATCCTTCTCAATTACCAGATTGGTATGACACAAGAATTGATGATGTAGTGCCTGTTGATGTTACTATTGAAGCTACATATGATGAAGCAAGTGGTGAAGGAACTGCAAATGTGAATGCTGAGTTTGTAACACAATTAGATAATATAGATTATCGCTTCAATTTTATTTTAACTGAAGATAATGTTACAGGTTCTGCGGGAGGGTATAATCAAACTAATTATTATGCTGGAGGTGCTTATGGTGAAATGGGAGGTTATGAAGATTTACCCGCATCTGTTCCCGCAGATCAAATGGTATATAATCATGTAGCAAGATATCTTGCTGAAGATTGGGATGGAACAGAAGAAAGTATTTCAGAAAATGTTGTTGCAAGTGATATTTCCTCTTATACCTATACATTTGAAGCTGATGAAGACTGGGATCTAAATCAAATGCATGCAATTGTAATTGTAACAAATGCAGAAACAGGAGAAATATTAAATGCAGCCTCAGTTAAGCTTACGGTTATCAGTTCAGTTAATTCAATTGCTGGTATCAATGATATTGACCTGTATCCAAATCCGGCTTCTGATTTTACAAATCTTATGATCAGTTTATCTGAGACAAAAAATATTAGCATTAACATTACCGACCTAAATGGAAAGACTGTTACAGAAAAAAATTACGGACAATTAAGTGGTGCTGTATTATTACCAATTAATACTGTAAATTATTCTGCAGGAATTTATATAATAAATATAGTTGCAGGAGATGAGCATACAGCACTTAAGCTTGTAATAATAGAATAAGATTTATTTAGCTTTAAATAAAAAGAGTGATCATTTCTTGATCACTCTTTTTATTTTTTATATACCCATTTTTAGAAAAATTATAATAATTTAATTACCGGCAATAAATAATAGGATCAAGTAAAATAATATGCAGTTTCCTGACTCTTTCACTTACTTTGTTTTGTAACGGCAGTGTAATAATAATCTGAGAGGGTTTGGCAACGATATCTTTAACAAAGATTATAACAACATATTTTTATTCTCTTAAAAGAAAGAAGTAATTTTATCATTCAAAATAAAAAAGCAATATGAAAAAATTATTTACTTTCATTGTCTTCACAAGTATTTGTGGAGTTGTTTTCTCTCAGTACCAAAGATTGGTATTGCTCGAAGAATTTACGCAAGCTTCCTGCGGACCTTGTGCTTCTCAAAATCCCGGTTTTAATGATCTTTTAAATGATAACCTGGATAAGGCGACATCTATAAAGTATCAGGTTTGGTGGCCTGGATACGATCCAATGTACTTAGATAACGAAACAGATGTAAATACAAGAGTAGATTATTATAGTGTATCCGGGGTGCCAGATGCTCTGATGGATGGAACAACAATATATAATGATTGTGGGTATTACTCAGGTGCTCCGGCATGTACTGATCAATCTGAAATTGATGACCAATATGCGGTTGCTTCTCCATTATTAATCGAAGTGTCTCATACATTTTCAGTTGATTACTCAACGATTAATGTTCATGTTGATATTACGGCTGGCTCTGATGTTACAGGCGACTTAAAATTACAAGTTGCAGTAACGGAAAGAAATTTATTTTGGCCCGCTCCCCCGGGATCAAATGGTGAAATGGATTTTTATAATGTGATGAAAAAAATGTTGCCTGATGCAAATGGTACATCAATAAGTTCGTTTACTGCAGGTGAAACTAAATCATTTGATTTTTCATGGACACTCGATTATATCTATATTATGAATGAACTTCAGGTTGTAGGATTTGTTCAGGATGATGATACAAAAGATATTTTGCAATCAGGAATATCAGAACCTAACATGGAATTTCCTGATTATGAGTTAAATGCTGATGGAGCTGATATACTTTGCACTGGAACTACACTTGCTCCTTCAATAAACTTAATAAATAATTCTGACGAAGAATTAACTTCTCTTGACATTACTTATAGTGTAGATGGTGGGACAACAAATACATATGCATGGACTGGATCAATATTAGGTGGGGCATCTGCCGATATAACACTTCCTGAAATTGATTTTGAGTCATCCGGATCACATTCCGTTGAAGTTTCTTTTGATACACCTGATGGCAACTCATTTAATAATTCTGCAAGTGCAATCACCAATGTTTTTGAGGTTACACTTGCAAGTGTGGAAGAAGGATTTGAGGATAGTGATTTTCCCCCTGTAAATTGGGGATTAGTCAACAATGAACTTAGTGAAGGATGGGTTCTGATAAAAACAGAAGGTGGCTATGGTGAAAGTGATAATTCTGCAAAAGCAGATTTTTACAATGTTATTTCAGGAACTTTTGATTTGATTGCTCCTAAAATGGATTTAACTGACTACACAACTGCGATCAGCCTTACATTCGACAGGGCCTATGCAAAAGATGATATATCATCGCATATTGATTATTTAAAAGTTTATGCGAGTACAGATTGTGGTGAGAATTGGGAAGAAATATTTAGCGCAAACAGCAGTGCTCTTGAAACAAGTGATCCAAAATCCACCGCATACAAACCATACGATGATGAGTGGGCAACAGATGCAATTGATGTTACTGATTACTCCGGATTAGAGAATGTAATATTTAAATTTTCTGCAATAAGCGGTGCCGGTAATAATTTATATCTGGATAATATGCGTATTTCAAATCCGGTTGCAATTGATAATGCTGGTTTGGTTGGTGGTATAAATATTTACCCGAATCCAACATCAAATATTGCTTTAATGGAATTATCACTGGTAAATGCAAATGATCTTTCAATCCAGATAACTGATGTATTGGGAAGTGTTGTTTCAGGTCTTGGATCTAAACATTATTTTGCGGGAACGCAATACATTCCTGTGAATGTGGAAACATTAGCTGATGGAGTTTATTTTGTAAATATTATAGGGAATGGAGTTAATCAAACTCTTAAATTGAATGTAGCAAAATAATTAATTCAGAAAATATTTTTTATTAAAATAGGGTGTTCTATCAGAACACCCTATTTGTTTTTTCAAATTGATTTTTCATATTATACCATTATCAGAAAAACTATAATAATTTTTATCCCCAACAATAATATGGTCAATTAAAATAATATCCAGATTTTTGCCTCCTTCCTTTATTTTTCGTGTAAGTTGTATATCTGCTTCACTCGGGTTTAAATTTCCTGACGGATGATTATGGCATACTGCAATACTGCTTGCTAATTTTTCCACAGCACTTTTTAATATCATTTTCACATCCACCACAGTTCCGGTTACACCGCCTGCACTTATACGTTCTTTTTCAATTATTTTATTTGCTTTATTTAAATGCAGTATCCAAAATTCTTCATGCTGCAGGTCGCTTATTAACGGCTCTATTGTTTCAAAAATATCCCTGCTATTTTTTATTTGTTTTTTAGTTTCTGCTTCACTTAATTGTCTTCTTCTGCCAAGTTCTAAAGCTGCAATTATTGATATTGCCTTTGCTTCGCCAATTCCTTTAAACTTTTGCAGGTCATTTACAGTTAATTTCCCCAATATATTTAAATCGTTATTATAATTTGCTAATATTTTTTGTGATAATTCAACGGCAGTTTCTTCGATATTGCCTGAACCAATTAATATTGCAATTAACTCTGCATTAGTTAAAGCATGTCTGCCTTTTAATAATAATTTTTCTCTTGGTCTGTCTTCTTCAGCAAGATGTTTTATTGTAATGTTTTCGCTCATAATTTTTAGTTCACGAGTTAAAATGATTGAATGGTTATTTTTGGATGATAAATATACATCGTGCTAAAATAAAAAAAGCAATCGCAGTAAAACGATTGCCTTTAAATTATTTCTAAGAAAAGAATTATTTCATTGCTGCTATCTTTTTCATCAACCCGCTTTTAAGATTAGCGGCTTTATTTTTATGTATTACATTGCTTTTCGCAAGCCTGTCAATTTTAGACATTACAGCAGGCATTTGTTTTTCAGCCTCCGCTTTATCCGTGCCTATGCGTATTGCTTTAATAACCGAGCGGGTGTGTTTACCCTGTTTCCTGTTGCGGGCATTTCTTTTTGCCGATTGTCGTATAGATTTTTTTGCTGCCTTATGATGTGCCATTGTTTATTTTTTAAAAACCATCCCTTTTATTTGGGAAGGCAAAAATAGCAAATGATTTTATGCTGTACAAGACTTATTGCTTCAATTGGAATTTTTGCAATTACTTTTATCAAATTAGCCCACCAAGATATTCCTATCTTCTTTTGGATAAACCACAAACTCTCATATATCTTTGCACTTTATTTTTAAACCTGTCCGCCGATAGGCGGAATCAAATTTTAAACAATGTCAGAAATTGCAGAAAAAGTAAAAAAGATCATTATCGACAAATTAGGGGTTGACGAAAGCGAAGTAGCTCCTGAAGCAAGCTTCACAAACGACCTGGGTGCCGATTCACTCGACACTGTTGAATTGATCATGGAATTTGAAAAAGAATTCAATATTTCAATCCCTGACGAACAGGCTGAAGGCATCACTACTGTAGGCGATGCTATTACTTACCTTGAAGAACATGTAAAGTAATTAAAATACCGACATGACTTTGAAACGGGTTGTAGTAACGGGTTTGGGTGCTTTGACACCCATCGGCAACTCTGTTCAGGAGTATTGGGATGGGTTGGTAGCAGGAAAAAGCGGGGCGGACTTTATTACACGGTTTGATGCTGCCAAATTTAAAACAAAGTTTGCATGCGAAGTTAAAAACTTTGATCCTGCTTCTGTAATAGATAAAAAAGAAGTGCGCCGCATGGATGCATTTCTGCATTATGCTATTGCAGCAGTTGAGGAAGCTGTGCAGGATGCTAAAATTTCAAGAGAAATTGTTGATTACAGACGGGTTGGTGTTTTGTGGGCTTCAGGTATTGGAGGCATAAAAACTTTTGAAGAAGAGGTCACCAATTTCGTGAAAGGGGATGGAACTCCCAGATTCAATCCCTTTTTCATTCCAAAAATGATAAGTGATATTGCCGCTGGTATGATTTCCATACGATATGGATTCATGGGTCCAAACTTCGCTATCGTTTCTGCCTGTGCTTCAAGTACACATGCGTTAATAACAGCATTGGATATCATTCGTCTTGGCAGGGCAGATATGGTTGTGGCTGGCGGAAGTGAAGCGGCTGTAACAGCTCCCGGGATAGGAGGGTTTAATGCTATGAAAGCATTAAGTGAAAGAAATGATTCGCCGCAAACAGCATCAAGACCTTTTGATTTAGATAGAGATGGATTTGTTCTTGGTGAAGGTGCAGGTGCAATTATTCTTGAAGAATATGAGCATGCCGTAAAAAGAGGGGCAAAGATTTATGCTGAATTAGCCGGCGGTGGAATGACTGCTGATGCTTACCACATGACCGCACCGCATCCTGAAGGACTCGGTGTTACTCTTGTTATGCACGAAGCATTGAAAGATGCGAAAATGAATACAGGGGATATAGATTATGTTAATGTACACGGAACTTCCACACCTATTGGTGATCCGCAGGAAGTGTTGGCTATTCAAAATGTTTTTGGTGAGCATGCTTATAATTTAAATATTAGTTCAACAAAATCAATGACAGGGCATTTACTTGGAGCTGCCGGCGCAATTGAGGCAATCGCTTCCATACTTGCATTGCAATACGGAATTGTTCCGCCAACAATTAATCACTTTACTGATGACCCTGCATTTGACCCAAAACTCAATTTAACTTTTAATAAAGCACAAACCCGGGAAATGAATGCTGTTTTGAGTAACACATTTGGTTTTGGCGGACATAATGCATCTGTAATATTTAAAAAGTTGGGTTAAAAAAACGGCTTGCCAATAAGACTTTACAATCTGAATTTTTCTAATGAACGGGAATTTTGCCGCAGGGTAAAAACTATAACTGGCTATGCCCCTAAAAATGTGAATATTTACCATCTTGCATTTCAGCACAGCAGTATACATAATTCCGTGCATATGAATAACGAACGGTTGGAATTATTAGGCGATGCCGTAATTGATCTTGTGATAGCAGATTTTTTATTTAAAAAATACCCATACAAGAGTGAAGGGTTTTTAACTGAAATGCGAAGCAAAATTGTAAGCCGGGAACAATTAAACCGGGTTGCAATAAAAATTGGTTTGGCAGAAATGATGAAAATTAGAAAAGGTGGCGCTGACCTGAGTAAAAGTTCTGTTCTGGGAAATGCGCTGGAAGCATTAGTGGGGGCAATTTATGTTGATTACAATTATGATAAGGCAAATAGTTTTTTCATGAATAAAATTTTAAAACCGCATTTTGATGTGATTGATCTTGAAGGAACGGTTGTAAATTTTAAAAGCAAAATAATTGAGTGGGCTCAGAAACATGGCAAGGATGCAAAGTTTGATATGCTTGAAGAAAAAGAACATAAAGGAAAAAAACAATATCGCATGGGGTTATTAATTGATAATGCATTAATAGCTGAAAATATGGACTACAGCAAAAAAAGAGCAGAACAAAAAGCTGCAGAGATGGCCTGCAAATTATTGGGAATACATGCGGAATAAAAAAACTCCGATACAAATTACTCTGTACCGGAGTTGGATTACAACATTCCCGAAGTAACGGGAAAAACTTGAATTGTTATTTATTTATTTTAAAGAGAACAGGCTTTGTCATTTTCACACGAACTGGATTTCCCTGTTGTGCACCTGGTTTCCATTTAGGCATTTTTTTAATTGCATTTAATGCTTCTTCATCACAACCAAAACCAATTCCTCTCACAACTTTTGCATCGCTTATGGTTCCATCTGTATTTACAATAAATTCAATATGAACTTTCCCTTCAACTCCGGCCTCAACTGCTGCTCTTGGGTATTTTATATTTTTTGATAACCATTTGTCCATATTCTCAAAAACTGGCATAACATCAGCAACAAAAACAAAATCATTTTTTGTTTTTCCTGCATCAGGATTTCCAGCCCCGGTATTTCCATTGTTATTTGCAAGTGGATTTACACTTTGCCCGATTCCTGTTGAATCTGTTTTAGTACCAATAGTTTTACCTTCCAATTTTTCGTTTGGAGTAACAGGTTCGTTTGGTGCAGCTGTGTCAATAACTGCAACCACTTCCCGAAAATCTTCTGTATTTGACCTTTCAATTATTTGTTCCTGTTGTTGAGTTTGTTTAGGCAATTCTATTTGCTTATCAGGAAAAACGACTTCGATTATTTTTTCAGGTTTGAGTACTATGAGGTCTTTAACATCTAAAGGAATTTTTTTAGTAATGCTATAAACTGATAATGCAGTTACAATAAATAAAACAAAAACCAATCCCCTTGTAATATACCTGTCGTTATTTTTTCTTAAGATGTAAGCACCATATTTTTTGTTTCTGTTTTCGAAAATAATATCATCCATTGTTTGTGCGAAATAATTTTTTGAAGTGTTCATATGCGTTGTGGTTTTAATGATTAATTTATAAATGCTTTTTATCAGCTTTTAGTA
>JACMJP010000032.1 GCA_014380545.1 Chitinophagales bacterium
GAATTAGTGCAGGAAGAAGGTATTGCAAAAGGTGGTAGCTTTTATCATTATTTAGACAGCTGTAAAATATCAGTTGATATTCCCTATACAGAACCAGAAGCATGGTTGGGTTTCAGATGTGTTTGTGAAGAAATAAAAGGAGATACAAATTTGATTGCAAGTGATTTTCTAAATTTCCAATATACAGTTAAGCCGGAGTTTGATACAACAAATATGACCTTTTCTTTATTACCTGTAATACCAGACACTGTAGATAGGAAATTTAATATCCGCTTAAATGATTTTAAGAAAGTTACAAGAATTACAGAGCTTGTTTCTATGAACCCTGAAGATACAATAACAGGTTATGAAGTTGTATTTTTTGAGCACATGGGGTATTCTTTAACCAGTGATTATTCAATAACGGAAACATTAACGCCATTAACACAAGATTTTATAAAAAATATGAAGCCGAATGCAACATTTGTAATTTTAATTAACAGCATTAATGGTAAACAAATAGAAGACAATCTTATAAAATCAGTACTTTTACGAATATATTAATTCAGAGTATAAATTACATTTTCACTACCTTTCTAACTACTTCCTTCTTTGCTGTTTTTATCCCTAAAAAATAACTCCCACTATCAAACCCTTTCATATCAATAGTTAATTCTTTTCCAAAAAACTCCTTTTGAAATAAAACTTTACCATTCACACCATAAATTTTTATCATTGCTCCCACAGCATTATCCATTTCAATAAATAAATTATCACTCACAGGATTTGGATAAATAGCTACATTCATTTCTGCATCATCATACACATTTAAAGGCGGAGGAGGGGCAATAGGTAAATTGATTTTATAAATCCCCCTTCCATACGTTCCGGCAAATAATGTATTTGTTTCTGCATGTAATTCAATATCATATACTGAAACAATTGGTATAGTGCTTCCTAATAAATTCCAAAAAATTCCTTCATCATAACTTACATACACACCCGCATCATTTGCAATATATAAATATGTGGAATCAACTTTCTTATAAACAGCAATATCATTCACCGGAATATCCGGCAGATCACCTTCAATATTTTCCCATATATCACCAGCATTTGTTGAACGATAAACATGTGCTATATCATCCGCCCAGCGGTAACCACTGAATGTTACATATACAATTTCAGCATCAGCAGGATCAGTTTGAATACTTGTTACAAATCTTTTCGGCAATACATCACTTATTTTTTCCCAGTCATCACCATAATTTTTACTGCGCCACACATTTCCATCATCGCAACCTGCATAAATATAATTTGTATCTGCAATTGCATTATGAATTGTTGAAACACATCCATAAATAACAGGAGAAATTCCGGGGCCGTTTGTAAGATCACTACTTATCGCATTCACATCATAACCACCATCATTTGTTCTATATACTTTTGTTCCACCGAAATAAATTGTATAACCATTCAAAGGATTAACAGCAATCGGGCTTCGCCAAATATATCTATCGAAGGGTAATCCGAGAGGAACGTTAATTCCATCCACCTTTCCATAATAACCACCATATTGAGAATTTGCATAATAACTTTCATCATTTGTTTGCAGAAATACACTACTTACACCATCGCCGCCATTTACATAATACCAGGTATCGCTTCCTGCACTTTTTATAAATGAATTATTATCCTGAGCACCGGCAATAATAAAAGAAGTGTCGGCCTGGTAAACATCAAAATCATAAATTTGTGTTACAGGAATATTCTGCACGGTTGTATAAGTTGAAAAATTATTTGTTGTAAAATATAATCCGCCATCATTGCCTAAAATTTTAATGTCTGAATTTGTTGGTGAAATAAATAAAGTATGATTGTCAACATGCGCAGCACCTGCAAAAGAATTCCATGTATTTCCACCATTCGTTGATCTTGAAGGAGTGAAACCGATATAAAAAACATTATCAGGATTATTAGGATCAACTTTTACACCGCCAAACCAATAATCATAAGCAACAGAACTTACATCACCACTTGCATTCAGATCGGTCCAGCTATCACCACCGTTTGTTGTTTTATAAATGTCGAGTATACTTTCATCATCATCAATAATACATGCATAAATAATTTCAGGTTCTGCATTGCAAAGAGATAACGTAATTCTTGATAATTCGCCGGATGGTAAACCCGTGGTTAATTCATTCCATGTGTCACCACCATCTGTTGATTTATAAATACCGGATGAAAAACCTGCTGCATCCCTCCTGTTAAATCTACGCACCCGCTCCCACATTGCTGCATAAATAATTTGCGGATCATCAGGATTTATAACAACATCAATTGCTCCGGTGCTGTCAGAAACAAATAAAACATTTTCCCATGTTGCCCCGCCATCATCTGTTTTAAATAAACCACGATTTGAATTATTCTCAAATAAATTTCCCATCATGGCTGCAAAAACAATATTTGTGTTTTGCGGATCTATTGCAAGTCTTCCTGTATTTCCCATTTCAGTTAACCCTGTATTATTCCATGTATTTCCGCCATCTGTTGATTTATAAATTCCGTTGCCATCATACGTTAATGACCCACCGCCAACATTTGGTTCACCGGTTCCAACATAAATAATATTTGTATCAACAGGATCAATAACAATATCACCGATACTTAAACTTTCATTTTCATCAAATATCATTTCCCATGTATCACCAAAATTATAACTGCGCAACACTCCACCTGATGCACTGCCGGCATATACCGTTTGATCGCTTCCATTTGGCATTTCGACATCCTGGATTCTGCCGCCGATAATTGTTGGCCCTATAAACTGCCAATCATCTTCACTTCCGCCAGCAGATTTAAACATTGCATTTTGTTTATTCTTTAGTTTTAATTCCAATGTATATTTTATTGCTTTGCTTTGTGCAACAGCATCAATTTTATTATAAGGAAATGCTTTTTGATAATACAGCCATTCATCAGGTTGAAGCGGATTTTCATGTTCTTTATATGAGATGGATATTTTTTCAATCGGATGAAAATAAATACCGGCAACTAATATTGAAGTTACAAAAGCAGTAAGGAGTATTTCTTTTAATTGCATAAGAGAAGAAATTTAATTTAAAGTTACACAGAATTATTCCGAATAATTTCATTCAAATTTATTTTACAATATTGAACAGAAAAAAATAAAAAAAAACCCCGCAAAAAGCCAGGGTTTCATGTTGAGGGTAGCAGAATTATGCCTTAAAATATTTTTACTTCAATCTAAATCCATTTTTTCCAACACAATATCCCTGGTGGAAAACCATTACTTCATAATCACCGGATGGGTAACCATTAGCCTGATCCCAGTAAATACAATAGCTCTGCGATTCATCACCACGATAATCAACATTTACAGCTGTTGTATAATGGCTATCATTTCCATTTTCTCTATTTTCAAATTCACCAGAGCCACTTGCTTCATCATATAATGTTGAACGGTCAGGGCCGAGAATTTTTACATAAACTGTTTGCGTTGTGCCTGCAGAAAGTTTATTTTTCATCAGATCAAAACATACTTTTAAGCGGTCAGCTTTTTTGGCCTTTTGGCCTGCAAGTTCTTTACCGCTGTTTTTACTGCGTACACCCGTTACTGAAATGTTATCTGCAATTATGATTCTTCCAAGTTCAAAAATGGAGTCCTTTTCTTTCGATAGTGTTTCATTTCGCACGACCTGGTTGCTAAATTCAATTTCCAGTTCATCATATTCTCCCATCAAATAATTATACGCAGCATTTATTGAATCTATTTTTGCTGTATAAGTTTTTTTATCAGTTTCAAGTGAAGCAATTTGATTTTTTGCATCTGCCAAAAGTTTTTCTATCTCCGCATACTTTTTATCGACAAAATTTTTTGATTGCAGTAAAGTTGTTATTTCATCTTTTTTTATTGTAAGATCATTTTGAAGTTGTGCAATTACAGAATCCATTTCTGCACTGATGCCTTTTTGCGATTGCAGGTCTAATTGCAGCGCCACATACTCCGCATTCAGTTTATTTATTAAACTGTCTTTTTCTGATACCTGTATTGCAAATGCTTTCTGGTCCTCTTTGTTTTTATAGGCATTAAAAAAGAGCCATCCGTTTAAGCCCAGTAACAATAAAATTAAAATAATAAACAGTCCTCTGCCATTCGATCTTTTGGTCTCTTCATTCATAGATATACGATTGAAAAAAAATTTTAAAAATTAAAATGATTTAATGAAAAATATGTACATCTGCAAATTGTACAAGTGTGGGTATTTACTAATGGTCGGTTTGTACTGCAAATATACTATTCTTTTTTATTTATAATGAGGAAGCCACCCTTTCTATTGGTTTTTTTGCTTTTTACTACCGGCATATAGGTCATAACGCAAAAATTTACATTCCAGTGGGCCGTTAAATAAAGTAATTTTCTGTGATGTGCGTAGCCCTATATGTTTTATTGCTTCCTTATTGGCACTTAATATCCATGCTGTGTACCCATCATATTTCTTTTTAAATACATCGCCAATACCTTCATAAAAAGTATTTATATCCAGATTTTGCAAACGTTCCCCGTAAGGCGGATTCATAATTACCATTCCGGGAATGTTGGGCGGATCACTTATATGAAATGGCTTCACAAAGAAATTAATTTTATTCTCCAGTTTTGCGTTTATTGCATTTTTTTTTGCCATGTCAATACTGTGCCCGTCAATATCGCTGCCTGTTAAAATTATTTTTTTATCCTGAACATTCGCTGCGGCATCAAGTATTATTTGTTTATATAATTTATCATTATAATCATCCCATTTTTTAAATGCATAATCTTTTCTTATTAAACATGGTGCAATATTTTGCGCCATCATGCCTGCTTCAATCACCAAAGTTCCTGATCCACACATGGGATCAAAGAAAGTAGAGTTTCTATCCCATCCGCTTAAAGAGATCATGCCTGCGGCAAGCACTTCATTTAACGGTGCTTTGTGCATAGCATCCCTGTATCCTCTTTTATGCAACGATTCACCTGAACTGTCAAGCGAAATATTTACGGTGTTATGGTAAATATGCATGTGAAACTGCACATCAGGATTTTCCGGGTTCACCGAAGGGCGTACTCCATATTTATTTCTGAAATAATCTGCAATAGCATCTTTTAATTTTAAGGATGCATATTTTGAATGATGAAAAAATTCTGAGTTAACAGCAAAATCTATTGCAAATGTTTTTTCAATGGTTAAATGATCTTCCCATCTTTGCTGCATTGCATTATCATATAATTCCTGCTCACCCGATGCTGAGAAAGAAAGCACAGGTTTTAATATTTTAATTGCCGTGCGCAAATGCATATTTGTTGCATACAATAAATAAGTATCCGCATCAAAAGAAATTGCCCTCGTGAGTGTCTTAATATTCGTTGCACCAAGTTGTTGCAATTCTGTTGCAAGTACAGGCTCTAACCCGGCAAATGTTGTAGCTATGAGAGTGATAGGCACTGAGATATTTTAATCTTTATTATTCATAAAATGAAAAGGCTCATCAAAAAATTCTGATGAGCCTTTTCAAAATTAATATTATTTCTTATTTCTTTTCGTAGCAACTTAAATTCACATTTTTATCTAATTGTTTAAATGTGTCGTTTATCAGCTTATCAAAATTATCAACTAAGTTGATGCGCTCCCAAACAATTTCCTTTACGTTTGAGCATCCTTCATGCGGGCTATATTTTACTCTCGCCCAGCGCAATTCTTTTTTATAGATCATTGCAAATACCTTCGTCATATTATCCTTTGGCATGCTCACATCTATATAATAGGTTAATTGCAGGTTGCGCATTAACATCGGGAAACTCATCCACGGTGTGCTCATACCTGCATCTTTATAAAAATGCAAAGTGTAGTTAATTCTTGCACCCTGTGTGTCTTTATATTCCAGCTTATAGTATAATGGTTTACCGCCATTGTTTACTGAATTGTCAATTTTTCCTTCATGGCTCGTTGAAAGATATTCTTTCATCACCACCTGCGCATGTGTTGCCTGGGCAGCAATAGCAAGAAAAGCGACAACCAAAAATGTTTTTAATATATTTTTCATATTAATATCTTTTATCAGGTTAAAAATTATAGTTCTTCTTCAGCAGCCTTATCTGCTTCTTTTCCTTTCTTTTCTTTGCCTTCTTTTTTCTCAGGTTCAGTTCCGCCCTGGCGTTTTGCACTTACCTTAATTTCATTCAGCACATAATTTCCTACGCACTGTCCTTCTACTAGGCCGTCATCAATATCGCAATCGAAGTGTATTCCACCATACATCCTTGATAAGGATGCTTCTTTTGCAGCAGCATTAAATGATTCAAATGTTCTTGGTAATAAACCAATAGATACATGTGTGCTGTCAACAAAAGATTTATTATCACCTATTAGAGCAGTTAATATTGTTGCTGCCGCACCTGAAAAATTTGAATGTCCTGAGGTATACCCTGCAAAAGGGGGAGTTTCTACATATGGCTCCCATCCTTTTTCAAAATGTTCATTAATGAAAGTTTTAGGGCGTAATAAATTTACCCGGTATTTAGTATGCCAGCAAGTGATACAGGCATCTGCCATTGCTGTTGCGGTTAATGCATATAATTCTGATGCACGGTCAAGGTTCATTTTTTCACTTCTCACAAAGTTATTGATGATACCTAACCAATGTCCGGGAGGTGTCATTGTTTCACCGCCATCATCTGCCCAGAATTGTGCAATAGTTCTTTGTTCCTCAGTTAAATTCTTATCGGTCATCCATACTTTTTTAGCTTGTTTGTACATTTCCCCTGTAGAATCTTCACTATACTCAAATTTTAAATTAATATCACATTGTTTTCCGTCTTTTACACAGAAAGTTCTGTGTGTTCCCCAAAATGGTTCTAATGCCACTTGATTAAAGTCGGTTGGTTGCCAGTATTCAGCATGCCCTTCACGGGTTGGCGCCTTGTACTGCATATATCTTGTATCTTCATATCCATCTCCTTCGCTCCATGCAATAATTGCATCAGCTAAGGCCCGGCCGTATTTTTTTGAGCGTTCTATCACATCTGCGGGAATGGTTTTAGCCCGCTCATCAATTTGTTTTGTGTGCAGATCATTAATTGCTTTCACACCCGCTGGAAGATACCTTGCAAGCATGTCATCCTGCACAAAATAAATTGTTTCAATGGTGGCAGTTGTCCAGTCATAAATTGAATCCTTGTTTGGCCTCGGAACGTCTTTTAATTCGTTGAGCTGTCCTTCAAGTGTAAGATAATCTGGTGCACCTGAAACCTGCGCTTCATATATTGCTGTTGTTACATAAGCATACATTCTGGAGGCATCAGGAGGAGATAAGCGCTCACTCACCACAAATGAAAATAATTGTTTCATCCATGGAATAATAAATTCAGCCGATTGTTCGGATGAAGGTTGTGATTTTGAATTGTACAAAGGGTTTTCTGCATCACTGCTGCCGGATTTTTTACATCCGGGCTCAAGTATAAGCATAGTACCCGCCATCAATATGACAAATAATTTGTTAACTCTCATGTTATTGCTGATTTTGATAAGGAAATAATGATTGTTGAGGCGGCAAATTTAGATGAAAGTATTGCATTCTGAAATTCTATTAACAAAATATTTACAATCAGCCGGTTAACAAAATATTTACAGTTGCAACGCTCTTGCCCGACCTGCTCTCAATAATTTTGCACAACAAAAAATTTACACACTTCGATGAGAATTAAATTAGCTATAGCCACAATTGTAACAGTATGCCTTGCAGCATGCTCTTCAAACAAACAAAGCCACGACATTAACGAATGGAAATTTACTGAAAACATTGACCAGAGCAAGGTTGTGGAACTTGACAAAGACAATGGTAAACTATTTACCATACTTACAGGGGTTTCTACAGGGATTGATTTTGTAAATGAAATAAAAGAAACTTTCAACCTGAATTATTACCGTTACGGTTATTCCTACAATGGCACTGGTGTGGGAGTGGGAGATATTAATAATGATGGCTTACCTGATCTCTATTTTTCGGGGAATGTTGTTCCTGATAAAGTATATATCAATAAAGGTGATCTTAAATTTGAAGATATAACTGCCACATCAGGAATAAATACAAAAGCTGGCTGGAGTACAGGGGTAACATTTATTGATATTAATGAAGATGGATGGCAGGACATTTATGTTTGTCGTGCAAGATATGAAGATCCTGAAAAAAGGAGGAATCTCTTATATATTAACAATGGCGATTTAACTTTCACAGAGAAAGCAAAAGAATATGGCATTGATGATGACAGCTACTCAACCCATGCAAACTTTTTTGATTCTGATAATGATGGCGATTTAGATTTATATATTGTAACGCACCCAACCGATTTTAAAGACAAAAACAAACATAAGAACTTTGCAAAGATTGAAGAAGGTACAAATATGAGCAACAAATTTTATCGCAATGAGGGCAACGGAAAATTTGTTGAGTGCCATAAAGAAGTTGGTATCAATAATCACGGTTTCGGTTTATCGGTAACTACAGGTGACATCAATAATGATGGATGGCAGGACATATTTGTTGGCAATGATTACATCATGCATGATTACACATATATTAACCAGGGCAATGGTACATTTAAAGAATCATCAAGAGAATTATTAACCAAAACAGCATATTACGGCATGGGTACTGACCTTGCTGATTATAATAATGATGGCTGGCTTGATATGATGACTGTTGATATGGAAATAGAAGGTAATTATGGAACAAAAACCTTCATGCAGAGCAACAAACAAACGTTTTTAAGAACACTTGTTAATGCAGGCTTCCTTCAGCAATACGGAAGAAATGCATTACAGTTAAATAACGGTGAAGGTAAATTCTCAGAAGTAGCAAATATGGCGGGTGTTAGTACAACGGGCTGGAGCTGGAGTCCTCTATTTGTAGATTTTGATAATGACGGGTATAAAGATTTATTTGTATCCAATGGATTTTTAAAAGACAGCCACATGGATGTAATGGAAACTTACATAAAATTAACCCGTGCTAACAGGTTATCAGACTCAACTGATTATTATGAATTAAGAAAATCACTTCCAGAAAATTCAGTATTACAATGGCCTAATGCAATGTTTAAAAATAATGGCGACTTAACTTTTGACGATGTACGGGATGAATGGGGTTTATACTATCCCAAAGTAACTTACGGTGCTGCTTATGCCGATCTTGATAATGATGGCGATGTTGATATTATTTGCGCAAATGCCAATGACCCAATATTTGTTTGCAAGAATAACTCAGAAAAAATGTCTTCCAATAAATATCTGAGAGTAAAACTTGAAGGAGGAAAATCAAATGCTTATGGGCTTGGCGCAAAAGTATATGTTACAGCTAACGGACAAACACAACTTGTTCAAATGGAAACTGTAAAAGGTTATTTATCCTGTTCAGAACCTGTTGCACATTTTGGTTTAGGTCAGGCGGAAAAAGTGGAAAAGGTGGTTGTACTTTGGTTGGATGGAAAAGAAAATGTCTTAACGAATGTAGATGCAAATCAGGTTATCACATTCAAAAATTCTGAGGCAATTAAAAATATAAATAGTGAATTACCAGGCAATAATAAATTATTTGTGAATGCTACTGCTGACCTGGGAATTGATTATAAACATAAAGAAAATGAATTTGATGACTTTGATCGTGAGTTTCTTATCCCGCATGAACTAAGCAATATGGGTCCGGGTATAGCAGTTGGGGATATAAATGGCGATGGATTGGACGACCTGTTTATTGGCGGGGCAAAAGATGAAAGCGGAGTTATTTATGTACAAAATGCAAACGGTAAATTTTCCAGGAGTAATGCTTATGAAGCAAATACTGAAGATAAGATAAGCGAAGATATGGGGGCTATATTTTTTGATGCTGATGATGATGGAGATCAGGATCTATATGTTTCCAGTGGCGGAAGCGATTTTCCTAAAGAAGATCAGCATTTACAGGACAGGTTATATACTAATAATAATGGAAAATTCACATGGAATAAAGAAGCATTGCCTTCATTCATTATCAGCAGTTCCTGTGTTATTGCCGGTGATTATGATAAAGACAATGACATGGATCTTTTTATAGGAGGAAGAGTAATTCCGGGTAACTACCCTGTTCCTGCAAAAAGTTGTATCCTTCAAAACA
>JACMJP010000033.1 GCA_014380545.1 Chitinophagales bacterium
GGCTGTCATAGATACCTGCCTTTAAAAATTGCTGGGAAATATAAAAATTCAATCTCAATCTTACCGAATCTTCATTTGTATTCACTAACTCAGATTTTAAAGAATCAATAGCAGTCTGAGCAAAAGATTTTAGGCTGACAAATAAAAATAGGATCAGGAAAATGATTAATCGCTGCATGTATTTAATTCTTCATCAAAGATAGCTGTATGTAATATAGCATCATTACCACTCACTCAATAAAACCTGCCATTCAGTAAACAGATTTGATGTGGGCAATATGCTGGCTTTTCTTTGCACTCAACATTTCAAAAGATTATAAAAAATCAAATCAACAATCATTATGAAAAAATCAATTTACACCTTGTTTTTAATGATAGCGGGATCAACTATCATAACAACTGATTGTTTTGCACAGGCAAATACAACACTTTCAAATCTTATATCACCCACAGCAGTAAATCAACATCTGCTGTCCGATATTGATAATACGAAAGATCTCGGCTCGTCCACTAAATCATGGAAGGATATTTATCTGGATGGTTTTTTATATCTGGATGGATCAAAATTTATCTCTAATTATGGTGGAGTTAATAACGTTTTTATTGGCAATCAGGCAGGAAATTCTTCTACAACCGGAGCTGAGAATACGATGCTGGGCTCCAATGCAGGTTTCAGCCTTAGTTCTGGTTATGATAATACATTTATCGGTTCATTTACTGGTTATCTAAATTCAAGCGGTCATGATAATACTTTTATAGGTAAAAATGCAGGCAACAAAAATACATCTGGTAACTATAATACCTTTCTAGGAAGTGCTGCAGGTTATTATAATACCATCGGTTATAACAATACAAGTGTAGGCCATAACGCACTTCAGGATAATACCTCCGGAGCCAATAATACTGCAACCGGTTATAATGCACTTGCTGGCAACACATCTGGTGATTTTAATGCAGCTTTTGGGAACACCGCACTTCTCTGGAATTCTACAGGAGTACAAAATTCAGCTTGCGGAGCCGAGGCGCTTTACTTTAACACAACGGGGAGTTACAATAGTGCTTTTGGTAATGGGTCGCTTTGGCATAATACAACGGGCGGATACAATTCAGCTTGCGGTGAAGATGCACTATTTAATAATACAACAGGGGAGAAAAATACTGCTATTGGAAATCAGGCGGGTTTAGCTAATACCACTGCAGATTATGGCACATTCGTAGGATTTGATGCAGGAGGAAGCAATAGTACAGGTTCGCAAAATACCTATTTAGGATATAGTGCTGAGGGAAGCAGCGGCACCTACACAAATGTTGTAGGAATTGGCTATCAAATTACAAATACTGCCAGCAACCAGGCAAGAATAGGAAATTCATCAACAACATCTATTGGCGGGTATGCAAGCTGGAGCAATATATCAGATGGACGATTTAAGAAAAATGTAAAAGAAGAAGTTGCCGGGCTTGCATTTATAAATAAACTCCGCCCGGTTACATACACACTCGATATACATGCTACTGATGAATTTATCGGGAAAGAATTTTCGGATGATAACATGACTGATGCTTCCCGCAGAATTTCGGAGCTGGCCAAAACTGAAAAAGAAAAAATTATTTATTCTGGTTTCATAGCGCAGGAAGTTGAAACTGCAGCAAAAGAAATTGGCTACGATTTTTCAGGAGTAGATGCACCAAAAAATGAAAAAGATTTATATGGTTTAAGGTATGCGGAATTTGTAGTGCCGTTAGTAAAAGCAGTGCAGGAATTAAATGAAATAAATAATGTGCAAATGAGCAAATTAGAAAATGTGAAAATTGAAAATGAAAAACTGAGAGCAGAAATTAGTGAACATCAAAAACAAATTGATGAATTAAAAAAGATGATGTTGGATTTAGCATCGACTCAAAATACATCTTCTCAAATAATACTATCTGAAGAAAAAACAACAGCATCGGTTTCACTTGAAGGCACATGGCTCGAACAAAATATCCCAAATCCATTTAATGGCGCAACAATTATCCGCTGTTTTATCAACGAAACATTTTCATCTGCACAATTAATAATTACATCAGCAAGTGGAATCACATTAAAGAAAACAGATTTATATAATGCCGGAATAAATGAAATAACTGTTGATGCAAATTCTATTTCTGCAGGTATTTATAATTATTCATTAATAATTGACGGAAAAATTATTGACACGAAACAAATGATATTGACTAAATAAAAATGGTACCAGGTATTAAATAGAGAGTATCAGGATTTAATCTCATTACTAACTACTAATTTAATCAACACTAAAAAAATAAA
>JACMJP010000236.1 GCA_014380545.1 Chitinophagales bacterium
AAAAAATTACAAGCGGTATGGACCCGAGATTAAATCAGAAAGGGTGTACACTAATTGTTTTAGCTGAATGGAAAAAACCAGTATATGGAAATGAAGGAATTAAATTAATTACCACTTCCATCAGAAGAAATTCCCCGATACATATTGATTCAAAAATCCACCACAATAATTTAATTAATAATATTCTGGCAAAAATCGAAGCAAATGTTGCAAGTGCAGATGATGCCTTAATGCTGGATAATTTGGGATTTGTTGCTGAAACAAATTCCTGCAATATTTTCATGATTAAAAATAATATGGTTTTTACGCCCAATGCCGATGCATGTTTACCGGGAATCACAAGAATGAAAGTAATCCAGATTTGCTCTATGAATAATATTATCATACATCTTAAAAACCTTTCTCTAACTGAATTTTATAATGCCGATGAAGTTTTTACAACAGGCACAATGGGGGAGTTGGTGAAAGTGGAGATGATTGATGGAAGAAAAATAATAAATAAGAATATAAACCCTTCAGTCTTTGAGATCATTCAAAATCATTTTAAAAAATTAACTGAAACAGAAGGAGAAGAAATTATTTAATTACAAGTTCTTATAAAACCCTGGTAAACCTTTTAAATTGTTATGTAAGGATATTCTACTTTTATTAAAAATAATCCATGAGCAGGTGCAGATAAAGCGTATTTAAATCGTTCGCCCTTTTTAATTCCTTCATCAAATTCTTCCAATGTCATTTTATGTTTTCCTATTTGTATCATTGCGCCGACAATTAATCTTACCATACCTCTTAAAAACCTGTTTGCAGAAATATAAAATATCCATTCATCATTATTTTCTATACGCCAGTAACATTCTTTAATATTTACAATCGTTGTTTTAGAGCCCTGTTTACTTTTACAAAATCCCGGAAAGTCATTATATTTTTTTATGATTGCACATGCCTGCTGCATCAAATCAAAATCTAATTCGTGGTGAGGACGTTCCACATAAAAATCTTTTTTAAACGGGTCTTTCTTTTTACTCATAAAATATTCATAAACCCGCAATGTTGCATCAAATCTTGCATGCGCAGTTGAATGAACAGGAATAATTCTTTTAACGGCAATATCATATGGCAAAAAATTATTTATGCGCATTAAAAAATCTTTTTGGAAAATAGGATATTCTTTCGCTTCCAGCTTTGCTGATGTTTCTATGGACAAATCAAAATGCAGAAAAAATTGAGAAGCATGCACCCCGGAATCTGTTCGTCCGCAACCAACACAATGAATATCTTCTCTCAAAATAGTTTGTAATGCTTCGTCTATCTTCTGTTGCACACTTATGCCATTCGGCTGAACCTGCCAGCCAACATAATTGGTTCCTTTATATGCAATTTCCAGAAAATAGCGATTCATCAAAAAGAAATAAGGAGCACGAAACTCCAAATAAATTCAAACTTCTGAAAATTAAATTTTTAAAACTTAGCATTGGAATATTTATTTTTGCTCCTATATTTCTTATGATACAGCGTATTCAAACAATATATTTATTTTTGGCTGCAATTATTTGCATCCTGTTTTTAATGGTTCCTTCTGCTGAAAACGCTATTGAGGGGGTCGTTGTCGAAGAGTTTGATTTTTTTGCCAGAGATAATATATATAGCGCTGCAATAAGTATTGCGGTTGCATTTTTATCTTTTGCGGCAATATTCTTTTATAAGAACAGAAAACTGCAAATAAGAATAGCATTCATCTCAATTGCATTGTTATTTGTTCTTATAGCCCAAACATATTATGCGCTAACTCAATCAGCAGAAGATTATTCTATTACCTATTTTATAGCAACACCATTTATTGCAATTGTTTTTTTATTTCTTGCAATCCGCTCCATCAGGAAGGATGAAGCATTAGTAAAAAGTATGGACAGGTTTAGATAATTTTAATTTGATATTTTGTTTATATACTCTAATTAAATCTGAAGTTTATTTATAATTATACTTCTATATTCTCTCAAAGTTAATTTTTACATAACATTCGAAAATTATTTTTACACCTGTTGATTTAATTCAGGATATGCATAAAAATATTTTTTTCATTTGTACTATTTTTTTTATAATACACACTCAACTTCAAGCACAAGTTTCAGAAGGTGATATTGTGTTTTTACGAATCAATGGGAGTGGCAATGACGAGATTGTATTTATGGCAATGGATTTTATTCCGGGAGGAACAAATATAAGATTTACAGATGCCGGCTGGACAGGTTCGGCATTTTATGCAAATGAGGGACACATAAGTTGGGCCTCACCTGCCGGGGGAATTGCCGGAGGAACTATTGTTACACTGACTGCAGGGAATACTACAGGTTTTACTAGTTCCGGGGCATTAGTAGCGGGGTCATCTGCGTCTACAGGCACATTAAGCTGGTTTGCAGGGACAGGTACAAATAATTTTGCGTTGCGCATAAGCTGCACACCGCAGGGAGAACAGGTTTTAGCATATACAGGAACTGTAGCAAGCCCGGTATTTATTTCTGCAATTTATTATTACGCATCATCAGGCTTATGGGGATACAGTGCAGTCAATGCATCAAGCACTACAAACATTCCTACAGGATTGACTTTCGCTTATGTTTTAATTGGTACTGCATGTAATCCGAATGTTCAGATAGATTGTTCACTGCTGCCCGAACCTCCTGCAAGCTCAGATTTTTTTAGTGCTGCAAACTGGACATCTTCAACAACTGCCTATACAGGTACAATTTCTACTGATTGCAATGACATTATATTACCAATAAGTTTATTGCAGTTTACCGCTTTAACATACAATGAAACTATTATTTTAAAATGGACAACATCCACAGAACTTAATAGTGATCATTTTATTATTGAAAGAAGTAATGATATGTATGCATTCGAATCAATAGGAAACATAAATGCAGCAGTAAATTCAAATAATATACAAGAATATATGTTCACGGATGATGCACCGCATACCGGAATAAATTACTATCGCTTAAAACAGGTTGATATAAATGGTGATTATACTTATAGTGATATTGTTTATCAAAAAATAAATGACGGACCAAACTCCTTTCATGTCTTTCCAAATCCTGTATCATCAAGCTTAAATATTTCAGGAAATATTTTCTCTCCTTCAGCAGTTTTAAGAATAATAAATACACAGGGTGAGATTGTTTTTGAGTCACTATATTTAACTGATAATATTTCTATTTCACATTTGCCAGACGGAATATATATCCTTCAAATACAGAATACAATTTCTGCGCAAAACATTTCATTTATAAAATCAGAATAATACTTCCTGTTGTAAATTTTCTCACCTCCCTGAGCTGTTACAATTATTTTTCTCTATTTTTGTTTTGTCTGAAACAGATGAAACACCTGCTCACACTTTATTTCTTATTGTTATTGCTGCAAGCACCGGCTCAGGTGAATATTAATTTTGATAGTCCGGTTACAGTTACTTTCGGTAGCACAGTTACAGGAGTATCTGCAGGGTCGTATACTGCATCAGGTTTTGTTACCTCACCGGGCACAGGAAGGCTGGATTCTGACGCATGGAGTGTTACAGGTTTTACAGGAGGTGATTTGAGTTTTGGAGGCTCTGTTGTAAGTGGCTCTCTTGCAATGGGAACAGTAACAATGTTAAGCCCTACCACAGATGTAGGGGCCACTATTGGAGGGATGTATTCTTATACAGGTCCGCCTTTTTCAATTACTGATCCTGCACTGCTTGTTCAGCCAACAGATACAGAATGCACACCCGGTACAATTATTTTAAAAGTAAAAAATAATCATGTGTCAAATACAATTTATTTGCTGGATATAGTATATGACCTATGGGTGCGCAATAATACAAATTCGAGCAATAAAATTTCTTTTTCATGGAGTGAAGATGCGATAACTTATACGTCAGTTCCCGGCTTAGATTATACTTCAGCAACAACAGCAGTTGCAACAGGAATTGTTTCTACCGGCTCTCATTTTTATACAATTGTTGGTTGTGATGTTACACCGGGTGAATTTATTTATTTGAAGTGGTCATTTACGGATGTAAGCGGAATTGGTGAAAGAGATGAATTTTATTTTGATGATTTTACCGTTACAGCTCCTAATTTATTACCGATTGAATTAATTGATTTTACTGCAACACAAATTGATAAGGCAATTGAATTAAACTGGGCAACTGTAAGTGAAACAGATAATGATTATTTTGTTATTGAAAAAAGTGACGATGGATTTAATAGTTGGATAATTGATGCAATAGGAGAACTTAATGCCATTGGAAATACAACAGCAATTACTAACTATGCATTTACTGATGATGCACCAAAAGCCGGAATTAATTATTACAGGTTGAAGCAAGTTGATATAAATGGAAATATTGATTATAGTAAAATAATTTCTGTTTTATATACAAATGGTGCGGAAGAGGATGTTTTAATATATCCAAATCCGGCAAGTAATTTTATTTTTATAAATAAAAAGAATA
>JACMJP010000237.1 GCA_014380545.1 Chitinophagales bacterium
TCTTCTTCTGCATCAAGAAAAAAGTTATAATTAACACCTACCCTTGCAGTAATTGGTATTTTATCACCTTGTATGCGCAGCCCCGAGTTAAATTGTAAAAACTTTTCATGCGGTCCGTCAATGTTAAAATCAGAATAAATAACAGAGAAGCCGTTTTCCCAGAAAGCTTTTTTCTTACCTGTATTATAATTAATTCCGATAGCGCCGAGCGGGTAGCCAAAACCTGCAGGCATTATTTCAATCGTTTTTCCAAAACCCGCTTTAACCGCAAGGAAATTAGTATTCTTAAAATGCATTTGCAATTCATAATTACCTGCAAAGCCAAACACTGACGCTCCTCCGAATTCAGCAAAAAAATGATGATGAAATTTTATACCCAGTGAATCCTGCGCATAACATTTACCTGAAGAAAAAGATACAAACAGAAGAAATAAAATAATGATACGTTTCATAGTAATTTATTTTGAATTAATATTTTAACCGTTACCAATTACTTTTAAATATTTATAATGCGAAATAATTGCTTTCCACATGGGCAATTCATTATAAGGATAATTAAATTCTTTTGCAGTCTTTTTTATAATGGGCGAAATGTATGCATACATGGTGTGCGGCATGTGCGGAAATAAATGATGTGCAGCATGCGCATTAAAGCCGCCAAATATCCAGTTTGCAATTTTACTTTCGGGGTAATAATCTAATGACACGGCAAGCTGATGCTGGTAATAATTGTAAGGCAGATTCCCTTTTTCATCAGCAACAGGAAATTCAGTTTCAGCAGTGAGATGCGAAATAATGGAAGTCCAGATAAAAAATAAAGATTGTGCTGCATGCATAATTAAAAATGCGATTATAACCCATTGAAAAGAATAACCTGCAAGCAATGGAAGTACAAGCAATAAAAAAATATAAATAAATTTCCATGCTATTACCTGTATTATATTGGATTTGGAATGTTTAATATCTTTCAGGTTTGCAAGGTTCTTCTTGCGCAGGTAAATAATATCTTTCACAAATATCCAGTGCAGTGAATAGATCATGTAAATAAATGTTGCATACAGATGCTGATATTTAAAATGCGGTTTCTTAGGATGCGTAGGTGAGAGGCGCATGAAAGGATTATTATCAATATCAGCATCGCAGCCATCTACATTTGCAAAAATATGATGCGAAGAGTTATGCCTGATATGCCAGAGATAAGCACTTGTTCCCTGCAAATTAAAAGTGATGTTATAAATAAATGCATTCACCTTTTTACTTTTCGAGAAAGTATGATGGATGGCATCGTGCGCTGTATTAAATGCAAGAAGAATTCCGCATATACCGAGCAGTGTGTAATTCAATATAAAAAATAGCAGAGAGGTGTGTGTATGTAAAACAATGGAACAATATAGAAAAACATAAATAGAAAAGTAGATGGCAAACTTGAGATACAATATCCGAAATGCTTTTTCTTCTATCCTGTTAATTTTTAAAAATCTGTCGACCCTGTTTCTTAAAGTGAAATAAAAATCATCTTTACCTGCTGGTTTAAATTTGAGTTTCATTTTGAAGTGTGTTAGTTGGGACAAAAGTATTTTTAAGAACCGAAGTATATAAATGGAACGGCGCAAGAAGTATTACAACTTTTATTAAATTTTAATAATAATACACCCGGAATTAAAAGCTGTTGCAAATAATGCGAAAGCTGCAGGGCTTTATAAACAAGTCTCATTTTATTTTTCAGAAACAAGTATCTACTTTTAACAAAAAAACACACATGTGTGAATTCATTGATGCGATTAAACTCAATTTTGACGAAGATAAATTGTTTCTGCTCAATTTAATTCTTGCTTTCCTCATGTTTGGCATTTCATTAAATTTAAAGATTGCTGACTTTAAACGCATCCTTGAAACACCGAGAAAAGCACTTGCAGGTTTTTTAAGTCAATACGCAGCATTGCCTATCGTAACTTATTTGCTTGTATTAGTAATGAAACCATGCCCGAGTATTGCAATGGGTATTTTTTTATTGGGTGCCTGCCCGGGTGGAAATATGAGTAATTTTTTATCACACCTTGCAAAAGGAAATGTAGCATTATCGGTTACACTTTCAGTTTTTCAAACTGTGCTTGCTCCAATTACAACACCTTTAATTTTCGCATTATGCGCAAATAACTATGAACCAACGCAACAACTCATGCAGGAAATAAATATTGACACACTGAAATTGATGAAAGAAATATTTATTATTTTAGGAATTCCACTTGCACTCGGCA
>JACMJP010000238.1 GCA_014380545.1 Chitinophagales bacterium
ACTGATAGCATGCAAAAAACAATTGACGAAACAAACCGCAGAAGAGCAAAACAAATTAGTTACAATGCAGAACATAATATTACTCCAACAACAATAATTAAATCAACTGAAGAAATATTTAAACAAACAAGTATTTTAAAAATTAAAAAAGGATATCCGCAACCATATTTCGAAAATGAGGAAATAAGTTTAGTTGCAGACCCTGTTGTCGCTTATATGAGCAAACCGCAATTAGAAAAAGCAATTGCCGCTACAAAAAAGAAAATGGTGCAGGCAGCTAAAGACATGGAGTTCTTAGACGCCGCAAAGTTGAGAGACGAGATGTATGCGTTGGAAAAGTTGTTAAAAGAAAAATAAATTATAATTTATTTAACCACTTCAAATTGCTCTAAAAATACTGCTCCCTCATTTATTACTTTAATAAAATAATTCCCTGTCGGCAGACTCAGAATATTTAATTCAAATCCATTGCCTTCATATTTAAAATGTTCGCTCAATACAATCTGACCGAACGTATTTAAAATTTGCACATCTGCGTTTGCTATAGCATAAGGTAAAACAACATTGATTTTATTATATGCAGGATTAGGATAAATTTCCATCACAACGGGACCTTCTTTAAGGGGCGGTCCTGCAATGGCTACTACCTTATTTAAGGTCACCCTGCAGGTGGGCTTATTGCCATAGTAGGCAGTGTTTTTAATTAAATATGTTCCGGTAGCTGCATAGGAATGTGGTGCAGGTAAAAAGTCTTCAGATGATGCTCCGTCACCATATGCCCAGTTGGTGTTTGTGTAACTTCCTGTAATACTGTAATCAATAATACTAACATCATGTCCTGAGACAGACGTATTATAAGAAATAACAGGAGCATTGGCAGGATTAAAATAATATGTCTTCGTATCAAACCCTGCAAGTTTACCTGTAGCTGTATTTGTAACTTTTAAGTAAAATAGTATTTCACTTTCAGATGCATATGTTGCTGTAGGAATAGTAGCCATATTAAAATTATAGTTCCTTCCCATAAACACATCGCTTGTAATATTATTTGTCCATTCAAATGAATAACCGGTTAGGGCAGCCCCCGTTAATAAAATACCATTAGATGAATAAACTTTAGGTTTTAATCTCAATATGGCGGAATTATTTAACAAACAAGACACACTAGCAGTTGTAATTTGAACTTTGTTAGCTTTTTGTAAATAAAGATCTCCATCAGTTAAAAATTCTTTTAAATATTCTTTTACGGGGTCGTAATCAGGGTCGCCTGCAAGATTTTTAAATTCATAGGGATCGGTTTCCCGGTTCACTCCTATATCATATAACTCTTCCTCCAATATAGATGTAGCAGCGTTACAGGGTGATGTGCCAAGTGAGCTATTATTTGAATGATAATTAATATAATGAAACCTGTCGTCCCTAACTGATATCTGTGGAAAACAACTTCCTTCCTGCATATAGGTATTTTCTTTTGTGGAAATAACCGGGCGTTCCCAAACCTCTGCAGGGTTTGCCATCACAGATGTTAAACTAATTCCATCCAGATAATCAGAACCGTCAGAAAAAGTAGGATATGGTAAATCTGCCATATCACATAGTGTTGGAAATATGTCAAGAAAGCTAACGGTTTGATCACATCGTTTTGTCGCAACATTTCTCAGATCAACAATAAAAAAAGGAGCCCTTGTATCTGTTTCCCATAAACCAGTTTTCCCCCAATGTTTTTTTTCTCCTAAGCCATAACCATGATCTCCTAAAACAACAATAATTGTATTATTATAAATTTCAGGATGGGTTTCCAATTCATCCATAAATCTGCCGAAATGATAATCAAGATATTTTATTGAAGCCAGGTATGCTATTACTGCATTTGCCCGCATACTTTCTTTAATAGCATCTTCTTTTTCTGCTGCAGTAAAGTCTGAATTAATAATTGGGTAAGGCGTAATTGTGCTTTCATAGGTGTTAAATCTTGTATTTACCTGTCCTACAAATGCCTTTGCCACAAATGGTAATGCTAAAAAATCAGCAAATTCAACTGCAGGTTGCGGAGGCATAATTATTCCATTGGAAGGAGAAGCATTAACGGGAGAATTATAAGGCAGATCTAAGGGATTTTGATAAATATCTGTCATATAATTGCTATTGAAATAATGTTCAGGAATAAACCAGGTAACATGTGGTTTTTTAATTCCTATGCCAAGAAAAAATGGTTTGCCGCAGGTAACGTCAGCACCGCTTGCCACCTGATCAATAAATTGAATAGCTGAATCTATCATAACTTTATCCATCATGTATTGCTCCATGGAGTCGGGCAAACGGCACCATTGAAAATTGCTGAGCCCTTCATTATGTTCTATGCCGTAAGAAAAAATAAAAGATGAGTCCAGATAATAAAATGCCTTATTCCAGGACAAACTTTTTTCACAAGGATCAACCGTTGTTACATCATACTCGCTATACTCATCATATCCATGAAAAATCTTATTTAATGAGTAAGTGTAATAATTTCCTTCATCTTTAAAATAACCAGGGATGGTAAGATACTCAGAATTATTTTTTTCATCAGTAAAATTATTTGTAAATATTGCTTTAAATAACCCATTATCATATAACTGGGTATACTTTAAATCTTTGCCCGTTAAAAAACTGGTTCTTGAAGGGGCACATTGCGGAGATGAACAATATGCATTATAAAATGTAACGCCTTTTTGTGCAAGTTCATACAAATTCGGGGTTTCCACCTGTGGGTGCCCGTCAAAGCCCTGTACATAGTCATTTAAATCATCTATTGTAACAAATACAATGTTGGGCTGTGTTTGAGCCGTAGTGGTACTTACCAAAATGATTGCATAAATAACCGCAGAGAATTTTCTGAGAAGTGTTTTCATAATAATTGATTTGGATTATAAAGATTATAAAAATATATTGAAAATACTAATTATTTATATTTTTAACTGTTGCTTTTTCTTCGCTTTATAAATCAGTACCTTTGCGCACATTTTAAAATCATTTTTTGAGGAATTATTTGTGAGTCACAAGAGTATTAAGAATATAACAGAAATACCGGCAATTGCGGAATATGATATCCCTTTTCTTGAAGTAACAGGCGCCCGGGTTCATAACCTGAAAAATATTGATGTAAGAATTCCGAGAAACAGCCTGGTTGTAATTACGGGTGTGAGTGGCAGTGGGAAAAGCTCACTGGCATTTGATACCATTTATGCTGAAGGTCAAAGAAGATATATGGAAAGTTTTTCCAGCTATGCACGGCAATTTATCGGAACAATGGAGCGCCCTGATGTGGATGACATAAAAGGTTTATCGCCGGTAATTTCCATTGAACAAAAAACAACTAATAAAAATCCGAGATCAACTGTCGGCACAATTACAGAGATATATGATTTTATGCGTTTATTATTTGCACGGGCAAGTGATGCATATAGTTATGTTACAGGAGAAAAAATGATCCGTTTTAGCGAGGAACAAATTATTCAAAGTATCATTCAAAAATTTACAGGAAAAAGAATTGTTTTGTTAGCACCTGTTGTGCGGGGAAGAAAAGGCCATTACCGTGAATTATTTGAGCACATAAGAAAACAGGGTTTCGTGAAAGTACGCATTGATGGTGAAATAAAAGATGTATTACCGAAAATGCAGGTGGACAGATACAAAGTGCATGATATTGAAATTGTAATTGACCGTTTTAAAGTTGATACTGATGATACATACAGAATTTCCCAGAGTGTTGCCCAGGCATTAAAAACAGGAAAGAGTTTTATTATGGTAATGGATGCAGATAAAAATACTGTGTTTAATTACAGCAAAAAATTGATGTGCCTTACTTCAGGCATTTCTTATGAAGAACCATCACCAAATACATTTTCATTTAATTCACCTTACGGCGCATGTACAAAGTGTAAGGGCCTGGGTGTAGTACATGATGTTGCCTATAAGCGCATGATACCCGATGAAAATAAAACAATTAATAACGGGGGGATTTTACCACTCGGTGAATACAGGGAGAATACATTATTTCATGAAGCAAAAAAAATTGCATCAAAATATAAATTTACTTTATCCGCACCAATTAAAACAATTCCGCAAAAAGGATTAAATGCAATTTTATATGGTAATGAGACCGGGAACGGAGAAATGAATGATGATGAAATCACTATGAGCAATATTGATCGCTGGTACACATTAGAACATGGGGGTGTTACAGCGTTAATAAAAAGATGTTTCAATGATTCAGTTTCAGAAAATATGCGCAGGTGGGCAGAGGAATTTATGGAGCAAACTGTTTGTGATGACTGCAAAGGAACAAGATTAAAAAAAGAATCACTCTATTTTAAAGTTGCTGAAAAAAATATTTCAGAATTAGTGCAGATGGATATTAAAGATCTTCAAATCTGGTTTGAAGATGTTGAGAAAAAGATGAGCGATAAAAATAAAACTATAGCAAAAGATATTTTAAAGGAGATACGCTCAAGAATAAGTTTTATAACAAATGTTGGATTAGAATATTTATCACTTGATCGCCCAACTAGAACATTAAGCGGAGGAGAAAGCCAGCGCATTCGTCTTGCAACACAAATTGGATCGCAGTTAGTGGGTATTACTTATATTTTGGATGAGCCAAGTATTGGATTGCATCAACGGGACAATCACCGGTTAATTGAAGCATTAAAAAAATTACGGGATACAGGAAATACAATTCTTGTTGTGGAGCATGATAAGGAGATGATGCTTGCGGCAGATCATATAATTGATCTTGGTCCGGGTGCGGGCACACACGGTGGAAAAATAGTTGCAGAAGGTACACCTGAAAATTTTATGCTGCAACATTCTCTTACTTCAGAATATTTACATCAGGAAAAGAATATTACTGTTCCTAAAGGAAGAAGAAAAGGAAATAATAAAGAAATTATTTTACAGGGCGCAACAGGAAATAATTTAAAGAACCTTACTGTTCATTTTCCACTCGGTACATTAATTTGTGTTACAGGAGTTTCCGGAAGCGGTAAATCTACTTTAATTGACAGCACTTTATATCCCCTCATGCAAAATCATTTTTACGACAGCTTGAAAAAACCTTTACCTTATAAAAAAATTACGGGACTAGAACATATAGATAAAGTAATTGAGATTGATCAATCCCCAATAGGTAGGACGCCAAGATCAAACCCTGTTACATATATTGAAGTATTTTCGGAAATTCGGAATTTATTTTCAATTGTACCGGAATCAAAAATAAGGGGATATAAGCCCGGAAGATTTTCTTTTAATGTAAGAGGAGGCAGATGCGAAACCTGCGAAGGAGGTGGTATGAAAGTAATTGAAATGAATTTTTTACCGGATGTATATGTGGAATGCGAAACATGCAGAGGAAAAAGATATAACCGTGAAACACTTGAAATTTATTATAAAGGAAAAAACATTGCAGATGTTTTAAATATGACTGTTGATCAGGCAACAGAATATTTTGAAAATCATCCAAGAATATTCAGAAAAATAAAAACCCTGCAGGAAGTTGGATTAGGTTATTTGCGATTGGGACAGCAATCCACAACACTTAGCGGTGGTGAAGCACAAAGAGTAAAACTTGCAGAAGAACTCAGCAAAAAAGATACAGGCAATACATTTTATATTCTTGATGAACCTACCACCGGTTTACATTTTGAAGATATAAAAGTATTAATGGATGTAGTACACAAATTAGTGGAGAAAGGAAATACAGTTTTAATAATAGAACATAATCTTGATGTAATAAAACTTGCAGACTATATCATTGACCTTGGACCTGAAGGAGGAAAAGGCGGGGGGTATATTATTGTGGAAGGTACACCAGAGGAAATTGCAATCAATGAAACCAGTTTTACAGGGGAATACTTAAAAGAAGAATTGAAATTAACTGAAGATAATTACTGAAGTAATTTACATTCAAAATACCATTTCTTATTAGTTAAACAATATAAAATTAGTTTTTAAGGGTCAATTATTTATATGAATTTTAATAATTAGCGCTGATGTTTCTTTATAGGTTTAAGCCTTTACTTTTAGAAATAGTATATCAAGACCTTCTTGCCGTCACAAACAAATTATTATTTTTGAAAGAAGCCGGAAAAAAATTTAAAATAAAATTTTGTAGTGTTGCCCATGATGAGGTTCTAAATGTTTGTTGATCTCCCAGTAGTTTATGGTATGCATTTAAATCTGCAATTGAGGGCTGCGTATCTCTAATAGTTTGTAATAATATTTGATTAAAATTAAAGTGTTTAACAGCAATGAGTAGTTCCTGCATCGTAAATTCTCTCTGATGATTTCTGAAATTATCAGATGCTTTCAAATATTTCATGATATAGGTCGGGTGTCCTGTTTTCCTGGATACAAATTTCTTCCACATATCAAATCGCATTACATTAGGAGTGGAAATAAATAATGTTCCGCCGGGTTTGATAAGGCGATGTATTTCTTCCATAAGGGGTTTTATAACTGCAAGATGTTCAATAACGTCAATCATCAATATGTGATCATATTGTATTTGCAGATCTAATTTGGTTTGATAATTTTTTTCCATCCCAAGTAATTTTGTAATATGTAATTCATCTTCACCGGCGTATGGTTCATAGCCTGTAACAATATAACCTAATTCAGTTAGAATATTTACAACAAATGGAAAACCACATCCATAATCAAGCACTGTATCATGTTGTTTAACGCCTGATGAAGAGATAAACAATTCAGCGCTTGTTTTGTATCGTTTCCAATTTTTAAAAAACATAGCTGCATATAAAGGTGAATCAAACTTGATTTTTTCGTAAATAGATAGCTTTAACTCATCGGTAACAACAGTCATATCTCTTTTATTTAATTAATTATAAGCGGTAATTCGTTTTCACATGTAAAACTACATGTTTAACCCAAATTTGGTTAACAGAATAAATGCACCTAAAATTGATCATGAATTCAATAAACTCATAATTATTTCCAATAACAAAGAAGTAATTTCACACTCTGATGATAACCGTAATCAAAAATATATTAAAAAGCTTAGGAGTTAATAAACTGAGAAAAAGCTTCCGTTTAAAATATGTGAAGTTCACCCGTGAACGTAAGAATTTTAGAGTGAACAAGCATATAAAATGGTTCGGCGAACTATGGTGTGGTTTTTTTGTTGATACCCGGTTGATTGACAGGAATACGGTCGTACTATCATTTGGCGTCGGTACTGACATCACCTTCGATTTGGGGTTATATAACAAAGGTGTAAGAAATATTTATTTATTCGATCCCTCATCTATATCAAAAAAATATATTCAAAAAATCAAGTTGCCGGCCTCATTTTCATTTTATGCATTTGGTCTATCCGATGAGGATAAAACAGTTTCGTTCTTTATGCCTAAAGATGAAAACAAAGTATCAGGAAGCTCATATCAACATCAACATCTGGATGAGCATCAACCTGTAAAAGTGGAAATGAAAAAACTATCTACTACTATGAATATGCTCAACATTTCGCATATCGACATCTTAAAAATAGATATTGAAGGCAGTGAGTTTGATGTGATAAAAAATATGATGGAAGAAAAAATATACCCCATGCAAATATGTGTTGAATACCATTCCAGATATTTTGAAGACGGGCAACAAAAATTGAAAGACTCAATTAATCTTCTACTGTCTCATCAATATGAATTATGTGCTCAGACGAACGGTGAGGAGTATTTGTTTTGTTATAAAAACTAATTTTCCTGTTATGATATAAGTATCCTCCATTCTTATTGTTCTTGGTTCTAAAAACCATATCTCAATCGGGCGTTTTTTTAATTAATTTCTCCTTAGATAGGAAAAGAAGTATTAAAAGGTGCGGGGGAATTATTGAAACATGTGCACGGGAAGAAATTGAGCTCAATAAAAATAAGCTTTAGTTATTATTTAAAACCAGAATTAAAATAATTTTATTTTATTTTTTATACCAAAAAACCTCCTGAAGAAAGATTTTTTGTTTTCAGCATCAGAATAATAATCATGGTAACCGCTATAACCATAACCATAACCATAACCATAACCATAGCCATATTCTGTTCCACTGGCATTTGCATCGTTCACAATGATCGCTAGGTTTTTAATTCCATTATCAAAATATAACCGGTTTATATTATTAATAAAATTACGTTTGCTGAAATTTGCTCTTAAAACATATAAAGGCAGGTCAACTTTTGATAACACAGGGATTGAGTCGGCAACAATACCAACAGGTGGACTGTCAATAATAACATAATCATATTTTTCCTGCAAATCACTCAATAATTTATCCGCAGCAGAAGATACTAATAATTCAGCAGGGTTTGGTGGAGTGGGGCCGGATAATAAAATATCCATGTATTGATGTCCCGAAGCATGCAAACACTCTTCTAAAGAATTTTTACCAATTAATATTGTACTAATGCCTTTGTCATTTTTAAATTTAAATGCTTTGTGTACTTTAGGTTTGCGTAAATCAAAATCTATAAGAATAACTTTTTTCTCTAATGTGCTTAATACATAAGCAAGATTTAATGCAATAAAAGTTTTTCCTTCTCCACTCACCGTTGATGTAACTGACAGCAGGATACCTTTTTCTTTATTCTTCAGGAAATATTGCATATTACTGCGCACTGCCCTGAACGCTTCTGCAATTTGCGATCTCGGGTTATTATCTACAACAATTTGCGGACGATCTAACTTGCTTTTTGTGTATTGAGGTAAGATACCTAGTATAGGAATTGAAGTTGCTTTTTCCACATCAGGTACCCCTATAATTACGCTGTGTAATAAAAATCTTAAATATACATGCGCAAAACTTAAACCTACACCAATTAAAAAACATAAACCCCATATTTTTGATCTCACAGGTGAAACCACTGAACCTTTTTCTCCTGCGTCAAGAATTATATAATCACTCGTCATGCCTGCAAGGCTTATTGCGTATTCACTTTGTTTTTCAAGCAGTAATAAATAATATTTTTCTTTCAGGTCATTTAATCTTGTGAGCCGTGCGAATTCGCTTTCTTTTTCAGGTAATTGTAAAAATTCACTTTCATATTTTTTTTCTTCGCTTTCAAGATATTGTTTCCGCACATTCAGTTTATCCTGTGCATTTCTGATTGCTGAACGAAAATTTTTCTTGACGCCGTCAATTTGCTTATTGATATTTGTAACCCTGGGATCTGTAGATACAACACTAATACCTAGGTTTTCTTTTTGCCTCTTTAATTCAGTGAGGGAGTTTATGTACGGAGAAAAATCATTGTATTTCAAATCGCCAAAAAAATTAGATATTTCATCTAAATTATCATTATTATTATCTGTAAAATCACTCAGCCAGTTTAGTCCTTTTTCTTCCAGCATAACTTCAAGTTGTGCCTGGTCTATTTCATTTAATTTTTCTGTAATATTTGTTTCTGCAATACTTGGACTTATAATCAG
Source organism: Chitinophagales bacterium (assembly GCA_014380545.1). Lineage (GTDB taxonomy): Bacteria > Bacteroidota > Bacteroidia > Chitinophagales > BACL12 > JACMJP01. The sequence continues at coordinate 9,472 of JACMJP010000238.1, forward strand.
GTTTTGTTTTTTAAAATTCTTCAATACATTCTCTTGGTTATATAATTCTTTTTCCAATGAATCTATCTGCGATTCAATGAACTCAATTACCAGTGATGCACTTATTGCTTTTCTTTCAAGGCTCAGGCTTACAATTTCCTGTGCTATTGTATTTACAATCTCCTTACACTTTTCTCTGTTAGGGTCTTTATAATTTATAACTATTTTTCCCCCGTACAAATTATCAACGTCAATTCCAATACCCCCTTCAATATTTTTAGCAGATTGTTCTATATCATTTAAAACAAAATAAAAATTCTTATTCCAATGGTTGGGGTTTCTATCCAATAATTTCCCCTGTAAATTAAATGCAGCAGTATTATAAATTTTATCAAAAGAATAATCTACGGAAATCTCTTCGCCATTATAAATATACCGCAAATTGTAAATTGTTTCGTCTAAAATTGTAATGTCTATTTCTATACCAATTATCGAAGAGTCAAGAATAGTTGCCTGCACCTCATAAGGAGTTGAATTATACATTTCTGCAGTTTTTAATCTTTCCTTTAAATAATAACTAACATTAATAGGTAATTTTTTTAGTGCTTGTATCTTGTATCCTTTAGATTTCAAGATTGTCATCTCCTCATTCAGCCGGTCAACATTGGGTTTAGATACAAGAATACCAAGATCAATGCTATTTTCCTGTGAACGGTCTTTAAATTGCACAACTGCACTGCTCTGATACATTGGAGTTGCATATCTTAAATAGAGATATGCGATTACCATAATAATGATCATGTAAGCAACAATCCACCAACGGTTAATCCAGGCAATTGTTAAAAACAATTTCCAGTTAAATGAACCAGAATCCTGTTGCCCATTATCATTTAATATTTCATCTTTTCCGTTCATTTTTAATGATTCCGCAAAAATTTAAATTTTATTAAGGCTCGCAAAGTATACATAAATTACAATGATGCCTGATACAGCTGTTAAAATGGGTGTAAGTTCTTTTATTAATTCCGTGTTTACTGTAGGTTCAATATAAATAATATCGTTTGGTTGAATGCGGGTATTTGCTAATTGTAAACCTTCAAGGGTTGAAAGATCAATTAAACTCATTTGAAGACTATCAGCATTTTCCCGTATCACTTTTATTTTTGAAGATTTACCTGTTGCGGTTATCCCGCCAGCCTGCGCTATCGCTTCAATAATTGTCATATTCTTGTTTTCCAGTTTCACAACTTCTGCTCTTTCATTCCCCCGGTAAACAGTTACTCTTTTATTCATTACATAAAGCCGCACATAAGGTTCAATATAATGTTCTGCATATAATTGCTGCAATTGTAACATTGCCTCCTGTTCTGTTATGCCTGAAAGATTAACTATGCCCAACACCGGGAGGTTTACATTTCCTGCCCTGTCAATTTCATATTGTAATGAAACGGGAATACCTCCTGAGGATGACATATTACTTACAGAAACCAATAATGGGTCTAGCAGCTTATCTCCCTTATTTGAGAACACATGCAATTCAAATTTATCACCAGGTACTAATTTATAATCAGCTGACTGTTGTGTTAGCTGTGCATATTCATAATCTTTAGGTGTCTTAAAAAGTTTGTTGGGGAAAAAAAAATTACAGGATATGCAGCAACATATTATAATGGAGCAAAAAAAAATTTTCGCAGGTGCTGAATAAAAAATATGCATTTATTTAATAGTGAATCATCTATTCCTTCAATACCAATTTTCGTAAAATCTTGTACAAAGATAAAGAGAGACCATCATTACAATAGCGTCGACTTTACTTCATATATAGAATATAATCACTTATCAGAGATGTTAAAAAACCTTGTTTCGTTGTCAAGCCCCGTGAATGCAGAATTCCGGCTAATAAACTCAGGTATAAATTCTTTTAATACAGCCACAACTTTGAACTGGTCGGGTTCAATCATTGAATGCTGAAATTTATCAAAAACGTATTCGACGAATGCTGAGTCGTATGTAGTAGCATTTGCAACCATGATTTTCGGGTGTGGTGTGGGCAATGTATTTTCCCTATCATTGAGAAGTTCTTCATGTAATTTTTCTCCCGAACGCAATCCTGTAAAAATAAACTCTATATCTTTATCAGGCATTAAACCAGAAAGCAATACCATCTTTCTTGCAAGATCATAAATCTTTACACTTTCGCCCATATCAAATAAATAAATCTCTCCTCCATTTCCTAATGAAGAAGCCTGCAATACAAGTTGGCATGCTTCGGAAATTGTCATAAAATATCTTGTTACTTCAGGATGTGTAATCGTTACAGGTCCGCCATTTTCTATTTGCTTTTTAAATAATGGGATTACAGATCCACTACTTCCTAATACGTTTCCGAATCTTGTAGTAACAAATTTAGTTGAAGGGTACCTATCAGACATATCCTTTACATATATCTCTGCGGCCCGTTTTGTTGCACCCATGACATTTGTGGGGTTAACAGCTTTATCTGTTGAAATAAATATAAATTTATTAACCTTATTTTCAACTGAAAGATCAACAAGGTTTTTCGTTCCAAGAACATTTACATGCACCGCCTCAAGCGGGTTTGTTTCCATGAGCGGAACATGTTTATAAGCAGCAGCATGGAAAACAATTTCCGGTTTATATGTTTCAAAAACATGCTGAAGACGATGTCTTTGGGTAATATCGCAGATAATTGTTTCAACAACATGTTCTTCCATCAATTGCATCATGAGCCATAGTTCAGTTTGCAGGTCATACAAACCACTTTCAGCCTGATCAAGCAGAATTAATTTTTTAGGTTTATGGTAAATAACCTGTCTTACCAGTTCGCTTCCAATAGAACCTGCAGCTCCTGTGATTAAAATTATTTTACCCGATATTTCATCATTAATATTGCCTGAATGTATATGAATAAGCTCTCTTTCTAACAAATCCTCAATACGCATATTTCTTATCTGGTGTGCTGTAAGTTTTCCGTTTATCCAATCTTCCATTGGGGGAAGATGTTTTACACTCACCTTATTTGCAAGGCATCTTTCAACAACAATATTTTTTATATCATGTGAAAGATGGGGTTCTGCTATGATACATTCCGTTATTCTAAAATTTTTTACTAAATTAGAAATTTTTGAAACTGGATATACTTTTACCCCTTCTAAATATTTATTTATTTTTTCTTTATCATCATCTATAAATGCACATACTTTATAATTTTTAAACATATCTTCTTTTAACGCCCGCAAAGTATTCACACCTCCTCTGTCTGCACCATAAATAATTACTGATAAAGTTGGCAACATACTTTGTTTACCTGATTGATAAAATAATACTTTAATACCATATCGGCTTAATGCAAGTAATACTATGTTTAGTATAAAATGTATTATTGCAATAGAAGCAGGCAATACATGAACCTCAGGTGAAAAATATTTGCTGAGTGTTGAAACAAGAATAGTAAAGACTGATGCTGCAATACCTGCCCTAACTAATTTAATTGTATCTGCAACACCAGAATGTCTGATTATTCCTTCGTATGATTTGAATAAAATAAATGTAATTGTATAAAGAGTGGTTATTAGCGTTAAATCTCTTACAAATATGTTGAAATGTATTTCGTCAGTGCGAAAATTATAACGCAGAATGTAGGCGACACAATAGGTGAATATTGTGACCATTAAATCAAACCCTAAAACGATCCACTTTGAAAGAATACGGGTGCCTAAGACCTGATTAATAATCGTTCGCAACGCTTGTGGCATAAATTAATTTTGTGTGTGTACAAATACGGTCTGATACAGATTAGGTAAAACGCAATTATAAAGGTAAGTCAATTATACGCAAACAGTCACCGACGGATATTAAAAATATGTGACAATTATTTTAAGGATTTGGAGGGTTCTAATCCGGACTTAATTACAGCGATTATGTGTGTAAGGTTTTGTTGAGAAAGGTCAGAGCCGGAAGGCAGACATAAACCTGAATTGAAGAGTTTCTCTGATGTTCCGTTTACAAATTTCGGATGATGTTTAAACACCGGTTGCAGATGAAGCGGTTTCCATAAAGGTCTTGCTTCAATATTTTGTTGTTCAAGTTGTAAACGAATATCTGTATTTGATATACCGTTTGTTTTTGTTTCATCAATTAAAATTGTAGTAAGCCAACGGTTACTGAAATAACCCGTTTTTTCTTTCAAAAAAGAAATTCCATTAAGATCATTTAAAGCAGACGAGTAAGTATTAAAATTATTCCGCCTTTGTTGGATTCGTTCTTCTAACACTGTCATTTGTCCTACTCCTATTGCGGCGCAGATATTACTCAATCGATAATTATATCCGATTTGTGAATGCTCGTAATGCGGGGCTTTATCTCTTGCCTGCGTTGCCAAAAATTTTGCTGTTTCAATATAATCTTTATTATTACTTATTAATGCCCCGCCCCCTGATGTTGTTATAATTTTATTTCCATTAAAGGATAGAATATTTAATACCCCAAATGTTCCGGTATATTGATCTTTATATTTTGATCCTAAAGATTCTGCCGCATCTTCAATAATTGGAATTTCATACTTATTTGATACGATTATAATATCATGCATATTAGCTGGCATACCATATAAATGCACAACAATAATTGCGGCGGGCTTCTTATTTTTTTTTTGAATACAAAATTCAATTGCTTCAGCGAGAAGATTTGCATCCATGTTCCATGTGTTTGTTTCACTATCAACAAACACGGGAATTGCATTTTCATATATAACAGGATTTGCTGAGGCTGAAAATGTAAAAGAAGGGCAAATAACATAATCACCTTTTTTTACACCCCTTATTTTTAATGCAAGGTGCATTGCTGCTGTTCCCGAGCTAAGCGCTGCTGCATGCTGTATACCAACATAACTGCATATATCTTTTTCAAATCTATTTACGTAGCTGCCTAAAGGGGCTATCCAATTGCTGGCAAAGGCGTCCTGCACATACTCCAATTCCTTTCCGCACATGTGTGGAGGAGATAACCATATTTTTTTATTTTCACTCACAGTAATTATTACGCTAAATAATTTTTAATAATTATTTCATCATCATATCTGAGCATTAATACGTTTTCTTCCCAATGCTCTGTAAAACTTATTTCTTTCTTATAAAAATATTCATCTATAAGCATAGCAGGAAAATTCGCACCTGCATGATAACTCAATGGATAACCGCCACCAAATCTTGGATTGATCTCAATTCCGAAAACGATGTCAGATATTGCATTATAAAACAATTGTAAATTTATGCAACCAACAACTCCCGGCAGGTATTGTAACTTATTATATAGATATTCTATTAATTTATTCTTTGCCGTAACGCCTTTACTTACCTCACCTGCCCTTACTTCAATTCGTTTTCTTGGAATTATACATTTTACTTTGTTATCACATCCGTAATACATATCAACTGTAAATTCAGTATATTGTTTTGGATCCAGATATTCAAGAAAAATAAATTTTTCTTCATCTAAAATACTTTCAGAAAGTTGCTCACTGTTAAAAGCAACAAATATGTTTTTTGATGAACTGCCATCCACAGGTTTTACAAATACAGGAAATGATAAGTTGTTTTTTTTATATTGTTCCGGAACGGGTATTTCGTGTTGCCTGAAAAATTGTTGCGTTAGCCTCTTATCTCTGCAAATAGAGATAAATGAATGATCAGAAATAATACAATGCGTTCCGATGTTTTTAAATTCATTTTTATGTTCAGCCAAAATTTTTAATTCAGTATCAATAGTAGGAATGATCATTCCTATATTTTCCTTTTCGCACATTTCAATTAAAGATTCAATATACTTGCCGCTGTTTATTGTGGGTACAGCATAGTATGCATCGGCTCTCATGCATGCAGGGGATAATTCCGGGGAACTATCAGCAGCTATTACTTTAAGCCCCGGTTTCTTTTTATGCAACTCCTGCATAAACATTTTTATTAATGAAACCCTTCTACCCGCCGATGTTACTAAAATATTCTGGTGCATTAATTATATCCGTTAAACGGTGGCATAGTAATATTTTCGGAGCTGCTAACACCTTCTCCGGAAAATATTTTTTTAAATGTGATGAAAATTATTTTAATATCAAGAATAAAGTTATAATTTTCTACATACCACACATCCAATAAAAATTTTTCCTTCCATGAAATAGCATTTCTTCCATTTATTTGTGCCCAACCTGTAATGCCTGGTTTTAAAAGATGCCTGCGGTTTTGTTCAATGGAATAAATAGGGAGATACTCAATCAATAACGGTCTTGGTCCTACTAAACTCATATCGCCTTTTATTACGTTGATCAATTGCAATACTTCATCAAGTGAGCTACGCCGTATAAGCTTCCCGGCAGCAGTTAGTCGATGTGCATCAGGCAACAATTCCCCATCTGCATCTTTTGCGTCATTCATGGTTTTAAATTTTATAATACTAAAAATATGCGCATTTTTACCGGGCCTTATCTGAGTAAAAAAAGGTTTGCCTTTATTTATCACTAATAAAATTGCAGTAGTAATAATAATAAACGGAGAAAAAATAATAACTCCCAAAAGTGATATTGTTATATCAAGCATGCGTTTTCCGAATTTTTTATAAACCACAATTATGCGATGTTTTTAATTTTCTGTTTTTGTACTGATGCAACCGTAGTTTTTTTCTTTATGAATTTTTCAAGTTCTGTAATATACTCTGCTGCAAGTTTTTCTCTATCAAAATATTTATGCACAAAGGCATATCCGTTCTCACCATGTTGTGAAAGTAATTGTGGATTATTTAAGTATGCCTTCACCTGCTTTGCAAAATGTTCCGGGTTTTCCGGCTCAACATATAACCCTGCCTGCGCCTCTTCAATTAATTTTTTTGAGACGCCTTCTATTGCCATAAGCACGGGTTTTTTACACGATAAATAATCAAATGTTTTATTTGAATACACAGTTTTAAAAGTGTCATTTTTCATAAGCACGGAAGTACCCACATCTGCTGCAAGTATGTATTTAAAAATTTCTTCCTTAGGAACCGGATCAATAAATTGTACATTCTTTAATTGCATATTATACATTTTTTCCTTTAACATATTTTTTTGCATTCCATCTCCTATTAAAACAAATAAAACATTTGAGTCCTTCAGAATAGAAGCAGTTTGAAGGACTTGAATAAGGTGATTTGCTACTCCATGTGCACCAACATAACAGACAACAAATTTATCTTCCCAACCAAGTTCTTTTCTAAAGCTTTGCGCCTGAAAGCTGTGCAGTAATTTTTCGGATAAGTTAAAGTCTGCGGCGTTGGGAATGTAAATTATTTTTTCAGCGGGTATATTTTTTTTTGCAATTATACTTTCTTTAAAAGCAGGCGTTAAGACATTAATAAGTTTTGCTTTTTTATAAATAAATTTTTCCGCAGCAAAAGCCAATTTTATTACTAATTTATTTTTCACAATACCCGTATCAATTGCAGATTCAGGCCATAGATCTCTGACCTCAAATACATAAGGAATGCGTTTCAGGCGGGAAAGAAAATACCCCGCAATACCCACAAATAAAGGTGGCGAACTCACAACAATTAAATCGTATTTTTCTTTTGCCCTGAATATGCCAGCGTATACTGATGAAAAAACAAATGAAATATAACCTCTTAACCTTCCTGCAAAACCAGTATTGTATTTTTCAGAAACATGAGACCGGATAACCCGTACATTTTTGTGTTCCTCTTCTTCATACACATATTTACCTTTAAACAGGTGATGTTTTTTTCCTGTACTATAATGTGTCATTCCTGCAAGCACAGTAATACGATGTCCATTTTCTGCCCACACCTTTACCATTTCATTCCACCGGGAACCACCACTATCATGCTTTTCTAAATAATATTGATGAATTAAAAGGATATTCAATTTATTTTATTTGAATGGTTGTTATTATTTTACCTGTTGATGTGGAAAGCCAAATTTGTCTTGCTTGTTGTTTTATACCATAAGTGGGAGCATACCAGCTATTTTTTATTTCAGGCTTTATATCTTTTCCATTTGCATCTTTTGCTACAATTGAAAATTTTTCAAAAAAATGATCACTTATATTCCAAATTTGTTGCATGTTATTTTTTTCCTTTATGCTATCTGTAACAATCCATATTGAAGTACTTTTTGATTTTTGAATATTTCTTACTACCGTTTTATACGAACCTGTTTTTCTAAACCCTTTTATAGATGCCTTGAAAATGTATTTGTCATTTTCGTCCGTTAAAGACGCATAATTCTTTTCGGTCCAATCATAAAAAATAAATCTTCTACCTTTTTCCATCTGATCATATCCATTTACCAGAACAGTATTTTGTGATCTGCCACCAAAAAAATAGTTTCTCAAATTTTCTTCAGCATTATACATATACATACCGCAATCCCTCAAAATATTTTCACCATTATACCAGATATCAAGATGTAAATTATCTGCTTGTGAAGGCCGATACTTAAAGTCCGTACACCAAAGAAAAGTAAATGCCCCATTTTCCTTTAGTACGTAATATCCTCCGGATGAAAATTCATTTATTACCTGTTGTTCTACATTAAAATATTCTTTATTAGTATTTGAATTGCCGAACCAGAGGGTATCTTCAAACTCATCTTCAAATAATTTTAAACCCAAACTATTTGCAAGTGCCTGCAATTGTGGCTTGTAATTTTCGAATCCGTTTTCATTGAGAGGAAAAAATAGCGACCCGTCATTATTTCCAAAATTCGGCACTCTTCCATTTTGGAGTTGAATAAATGTGTGCTGAAAATATATCGTACTTTTTAATCTGGCAATCACATTTTGTTCAACTTTAATATTATTTATTTTGCAGAGATTTAAAAACCATGTTGTAAGCTGCGTAGCAATACGCTGATAATTAAATGTATGCTGCAGATACGACCCGTCTTCTGCGAATTGATATAAAATTTCTTCGGAAAATATCTCATGCCCCTTTTCTTTCCAGATATACGCTTCTTTGAATTCTGGGAAAATTATTCCTGTAGTAAATAAACATAAGGCTTCTGTAAGTAAATGATTATTGCGCACAAAATTTTTGGAAAAGGAAATATCATCAGATACATGTTTTGCCTGAAAGTAAATACTATTTAAAATTTTGTTGAACAGCTTATCATTTAAATATTCGGAATCTTTATAATACTGTAAAACATATATCCAGTTTAAGATGCGCAATGCAATTTCCTGACATGATACATAATTTGGTCCGCAGTTAACGGGATTATTATCTATCCATGATTCAATTTCATTGAGAACAAATTTTGAAGAATCCTTTTCAAAATGATAATCATAACGCATTACATCATATATAAAACAAAACCTGGATTTTTCCCAAACAAATTTTATATCACCTTGTTCAGGGGAAAAATCTGCAACTTCTGTCCAATGTTTTTTTGTATTATATACAAACCCCGTTGAAGGGTTTTGCAGCCATTGCGTAAAATTACTCAGATCAATTATTTGCCCTTGAAAAAATACCAGCTTATTTGCAAAAATATCCTGCACTTTTTTTTCTAATTGGGGCGATCTGTTTTTATATATATTAATATTATCTCTGTCTTCAATAAAAAAATTTCCTTTTTGTTTTAGCCATTCATCTTTAGTAAAAAATATTTTCTCTGCCGGATTTACAGGATGTTGCATTTTTAAAATACCCGATCTTCTTTTTATTTCATAAACCACTCTCATAATAAAATACCGTACTCCGTTTTTTCGGATGAGCCAGATTGTTTTTCTGATCTTTTCAAACATTTAATGAGAGCCATTTGCAAATTGTTCCATCCAGCTTTGAATTGCAAGGATAGTGAGAATGGTATACGACGCATCTATTTTTGCATCTTTATTATCCTTTATTAATTTTAATACTGAATCAAACTGAAATATTCCCTGCTCCCTTAATAATTTCGGGTTCAATCTTTCGTATATCATTTCATCAAGGTCATGCATTATCCATTTTCTAACAGGTGCGCCAAAACCTGTTTTTGAACGATGCACAATTTCATCAGGTAAATATTTTTTTGAAAGCTGGCGCAACAAATATTTTGTAGTGAGACCCTTCATTTTATATTTTACAGGTAAATGCATCGCAAAATTAACCAACTCAAGATCTAAAAAAGGAACCCGCACTTCTACTCCGCAAGCCATTCCCATTTTATCTGTATAATTTAAATTATGATCTACTAAAAATGTTTTCAAATCAAGAAATAACATTTTGTTTAATGTATCAGTATCCTCAGGCAATTGTTTTAATAAACGAAATAAGTATTCATCAGGATCATAATCAATTAATGTTTGTTGCACATCCAATGTAAATAAATTTAAATGCTCTTTCACAGGGAACCATTCAAAATATCCAACGATACGATGCAATTTTTCGAATGAGCTATGTTTTAATAATTTACTGATACGCCGCACACTCGGATTTTGAAAGTTTCTTTTCTGCAATGCATCCCCAACCCACTGCATCATAAAACCCGGAACATATTGCAGATATTTATCAAAAAATAAAGCCTGATGCCTTCTGTAGCCTGAAAACAGATCATCACCGCCTACACCACTCAACATTACTTTAATTCCATTTTGAATGGCTGCATTGCAAACATTTTGAACATACAATGGCGCAACATCGGCCTGTGGCTCATCCAGATGCCAGATCATTTTATCAAAATCCTTCAATATATCAATATTACCATCCACCACATGTAGTTTCACATTTGTATGATCCGCAACCATTTTTGCATAATTAAAATCATCTGTAAATCCTTCAGGTGCAAGTTCATCATTTTGTTTAATTGTAAAACAGTCCATTTCTTTTTCAGGATATAGCCGTCTTGCTGCAGATACAACCAAACTTGAATCAATTCCTCCGGATAAAAAAAATCCATACGGCACATCGCTTAATAATTGGCGGTCTACACTTTGAGAAAAGGTTTCATTTAATTGCTGCAGAACATCTTTTTCTTTAGCCTGTTTTATTTGGTCAATTGGTAATTGATAATATTGTACTTTGCTGAAAGTTGATTGAACATCATCCACTAAGCATGTTATATAATTACCCGGTAATAATTTATAAACAAAGCTGAAAGGTGTCATCTCTCCCGGTGACCATAAAAACTGCAAGTAATTTGTAAGTGCAGGGTAGTTAATTTGTTTATCAATACCCGGAAGTTTTATAATTGCCTTTATTTCTGAACAAAAAATAAATGTTTTATCTAGAAAGTAATAATACAATGGTTTAACACCTAACTGATCCCTTGCAACAAATATTTCTTTTTTTTGGTTATCGTAAATTGAAAATGCGAAAATACCGTTGAGTTTTTGAAGTATTTTTTCACCATACGCAATATAACCATACAAAACTGTTTCGGTATCGCTTGTAGAATTAAATTGAAACCCGGTTGCCTGTAACTGTTTCCTGATTTCCCAATGGTTATAGATTTCACCATTAAATATAATAATATATCTCCCACTGGCATCATACATTGGCTGGCTTCCCTTTTCAGATATATCCTGTATAACCAGGCGATGGTTCCCAAGAAAAATATTTTCGTCATCATGATAACCCGAATGATCTGAACCACGGTGTTTTATGAATGCAAATGCCTGCAAAATATCCGCCCTCTCATACCTTCTGGCTTTAACAATTCCTAATATTCCACACATATAATTATTAAATAAGAACGGGTTGATTCAACTGCATGCTATTTATTACGGCAAAAGTTGCATTCATAGAATTGAAAATTGTGTTCAGTGCAGGCATACTGTTATTTCCTGTTTGCACCGAGTCTATAAATTGTTTCCATTGGTTATAATGCCCCTTGTCCTGTTTTGATGCTGAAGAAGAAAAATTATTAAACCCGAATCCTTGCATTTTGCGAAAGTTATCAATAATGAGGGTTTTCTCTGTATTAAATATTTCGATGCGTTCTTTACTATATGATTTGTTACCGTTTGAAAAATATTGTACAGTTGCCTGTGCACCATTTTTCATTTTCAAATTAATAATAACATTATCTGTGTCTTTACTAAAATCATTTCCAAGATAAGATGCATATACCTGTACAATATCGCTATTGCAAATACATGCAGCAAGATCAATAAAATGACATGCCTCTCCAATAATTCTTCCACCCCCTGTCTGTACATCATGTAACCAGGAATCATTCGGTAATAAACCTGCGTTTACTGTAATTATTAAATTTGTTTTTGATGAGTCCTTAATTAATTGTTTTACTTTTTGAACAGCCGGAGCATATCGTCTGTTAAAACCAACTGCAAGAATTTTTGTGTAATTATTTTCTTTTATTGTGTCTGCAATTTGAATTAATTCATCCTCACGAATGCATAATGGCTTCTCAACAAATATGTTTTTTCCGGCATGTATGGCATCTATACAAATTTGTGCATGCGTTTCGTGGCGGGTCGTAATAATCACTGAATCCACATCCGGATCATTTAAAATGTTTTTGTAATCTGATGTTGCATTTTGAATACGATATTTTTTTGCAAGTACAGCAGCATCCAATCCATCAGTATTAGCAATATATTTTATTTGTGCATGCAGATCAGTTAAAAGCGGAAGCAGGGTCATTTTTGTGAAATTGCCCGCTCCTATAATACCAATTATTCCAGCACTTTTAGAAAATTGTTTTGTATCAAAATGAATAATATTTTTTCTGTCCGTATTGTCCGGATATTTTATTATTGTTGCAAGTACATCGTCATTTCGCAGATCATTATAAACTTTGTCAACTTCAGAAAGATCAATCGTATTTGTAATAAGTGATGTTACATCAATTCTTTTTTCCTCTATTGCCTGTAATATTGCTTCAAAATTTCTTTTCGCTGTCCAGCGAACATACGGATAAGGATAATCTAAACCCTTTTCTTCATACTCATCATCATATCTTCCCGGACCGTAAGACGCAGAAACCTGGAAGCTGATCTCCTTTTTATAAAAATCATCCCTGTTTAATTGTAAACCAACAACACCCACCAACACAACTTTTCCTTTTTTCCTGCAGCATTTAGCAGCAAGCGAAATAACATCATCACTTTTTGTAGACGCAGTAATAATTACTGCGTCAGCTCCAAAATTATTTGTAGCAGCATTAATATAAGTAAAGCAGTTGTTTGAGTCATTACTGTTAAGTGAAATGATGTTTTTATTTTCAGCATACTCAAGCCTTTTATTATTTACGTCTATTCCAATAACATTACATCCGTTTGATCTCAAGAGATCGCATGTAATTAATCCAACCAAACCTAAACCTATCACAACTACTGTTTCCCCTAATTGTGGTTGCGTTAAACGAATTCCGTGCAATGCAACAGCCCCTATAATTGCACAACTTGCTGCATCATAATTTACATGCTCAGGAATTTTAGCAACCAGGTTTTTAGGCACACAAACAATCTCAGCATGATGTCCGTTAGACGCAACTCTGTCACCTATTTTTATTCCATCAACATTTTTTCCAACAGCAATTACTTCACCGGCGTTACAATATCCGAGCGGCATAGGTTCATCCAATCTCCTGAAAATAGTTTCAATGGTTGGAAATAACCCATCTGATTTAATTTTATCCAAAACCTGTTTTACTTTTTCAGGCTGTTGCCTTGCCTTATTTATTAAATTATACCTGCTGAATTCAACAAGCATGCGCTCTGTTCCTACAGAAATAAGACTGCGGTGTGTTTTAATTAATATATATCCCGGTTTAACAACAGGGTCCGGGATTTCTTCCAATATTGTTGCACCTGTTTTTAAATTTAATATTACCTGTTTCAAAGAAAGTATTTATTTCAGAATTTCTTTTTTATTCTTTTTTATCCATTGTACAATTCTCCATGAGGCTTTTCCATCACCATATGGATTAATTGACTGGGACATTTTTTTATATACATTTTTATCCTGATATAATGTATCAACAAATCTCACAATTTTATTTTTATTAGTTCCTACTAAATGCACAGTTCCGGATTTTACAGCTTCAGGTCTTTCTGTAACATTGCGCATTACAAGCACAGGCTTACCAAGTGAGGGTGCTTCTTCCTGTATGCCTCCTGAATCAGTAAGGATGATCCAGGAATTTTTCATAGCAAAAATAAAATCAGGATACTCTAATGGTTCAATGAGATGGATGTTTTTTATATCACTTAATAGTTCAAGGACAGGTTTTTGTACGTTAGGATTCAAGTGAACCGGGTAGACAATTTCTACATCGTGATATTTTTCAGCAATTGTTTTTAATGCATTGCAAATATCAATAAACCCGCTGCCAAAATTTTCTCTTCGATGTCCTGTAACTAAAATTATTTTCTTTTTCTTCTTAAATATATCTTCAATTCCGGTTCTTCTTGTTTTTGCAGAAAACGACTTCACTTTTTTAGTTGCATATAATAATGCATCTATAACTGTATTGCCCGTTTTAATAATATTCTTTTTTGCAATTCCTTCCACAAGAAGATTTTGTACATTTTTTTCTGTGGGGGCAAAATGGTATGTCGCAAGTTTTGCAGTTAAAACCCTGTTTGCCTCTTCAGGAAATGGTTCCTGCAAATTAAATGTACGCATCCCTGCTTCTATATGCGCAACTTTTATTTGCAGATAAAATGCGGCAAGGGTTGCTGTAAAACATGTAGTAGTATCACCGTGTACTATGACAAGATCTGGTTGATATTGTTTATATATTTCCGTTATTTTCTGCAGCACATCACCCGTAATTGAAGATAAATTTTGCCCCTGTTTCATAATATTAAGGTCATAATCAGGCTCGATGGAAAAAAAATGCAATACCTGGTCCAGCATTTCCCGATGCTGTGCTGTTACACAAACTTTATGTTGAATAGTTTTTTCCGTTGATAATTTTTTTATCAGCATCGCCATTTTAATTGCTTCAGGTCTTGTTCCAAAAACGGTTAGTATTTTCATTTGCTATTCAATTAGCTGTAAACATGTTTTCTTTCCTGCATCCTTTTTCCGTAAAATCTTTCCTTTAATGTGATTTCTTCTTGCTTAGAAACTGGTTTAATGTTGTATAATAGTAAAAAAATAAACCATGGATAGAAAAGAAACTGCCCCCCCGTAATATTTGCTTCAAAATAAGGAATAACTATAAAAGGTGGTATAGAAATGAAATATTTGGAATAATATAACGTATAAAAGTATAGTGGGCGAAACAACATAAAATTTAAAAATAATATAAATAAAATAACTCCGCCGCCGAAAAGTATTTCAAAATATGAATTATGATAATCTGATAATTGATTTCCCGGTATTACTTCAGCATAATTAAACATGCCTGCGCCAGTAAACCACTTCCATTTGCTTTCATTAAAATAACCGGTAGCTGTTTCTGCTACATCAAATCTTGCTTCACCCTGTTCCATTTGTTTTTCAGTATCATTTAACCGCATATTTAATGATGATTCTGGTATTGCTGCTATCCATATTATTATTAACACCGGAATTATTAAAATAAGGATTTTAAAGTCGGTACGGATAATTTTCAATTTTAAAACAAATATCATTAATGCAAGAATAAGTGAGAGCCATGAGCTTCTATTGCCTGAAATTAGCAGAAGATACATTGCGATAATTGAAAATGTAATAAGAAAACCTCTATACAGATAGCGAGTCTTATTGTTTAAAAGGATATCTATTGAGGTGAGAATAAAAATACAACTAGCCCACCCATAGTGATTTGATATGAAAAATTGCCCCTCCTGCCCACCCTCCCCGTATATATTCATATTTCCCAGTCCCCGGCCCGTTATTAAAAAAGAAATTACTGGAATTATATATATAATGTTAAATGCTTTTATAAAGGCTCTTAGCAAAGCAAATAATTCATATTTCTGAATTAAGTTATGCAATGCAATATATACATAAAGAAATGGTATAAGGAATTCCAAAGATCTTCTTAAGGAATACATGACATCTTTGGCAAAAAATGACATGAGTATAGTCCAAAATGTAAATACTAAAATATAAATAATAGAGGGGCTGTGAAATGCCCTTCTTGTAAAATTTATGTCTTTAAATAAAACAAATATTGAAAGGAAAAGGACGAGGCTTTTTACAGTTTTCATAAAAGCAATAGTTGCACCTCCGGTAGCAACACTTAATCCATACCCAATAATAACCAAAGCCCCATTTATGAACAAAAAAATAAAATCCTGATTTAAGAATATATTTTGTTTTTTAGGTGATAAATTCCTATATATCAATCAGAAATTATTTTTGAAAATGTAGTAAATAAATTTTCCATCGAGAATTTTTTTATTTGAAGGTATGCCAGCTCAGCTTTTTGCTTTCGTAATTCTGTATTTGTCATATATTCTTGAAAGGCCTTTACTAATTGTCCGGAATCAGACGGATCTACAAGCCAGCCTGCATTTCCATAATCCATCACTTCAGGTATTCCGCCAACATTCGTGGATATTATGGCGCATCCAAAATACATTGCTTCAACATTTGCAATTCCAAATGCTTCCTTATAAGAGGGGACACAAAAAATATCGGCCTGTTGCATGAGGGTGTAAACTTTCTGTTGCGTTATTATGCCTTTAAATTCTATTTCAATATCATTTTTTTTTATTGCACTCCTTATTTCTGCCTCGGCTTCCGCATCAGGACCAGCTATTATTAATTTCACTTTACTATCTATTTTATGCAGTGCGTCAATCAGCGTAAATAACCCACCTCTCTCATAGTCATTTTTGACAAATAATACTAAAGGTATCAGGTTATTTTTTTTTACGAGAGGCGGATCTGAAACGTTAAGTTCAATACTCTTATATAACCTGTATATTTTATGTTGTGATGTGGGATATTTTTTTGCGATATGTTCTTTCATATAATCGGAATTAACGACAATTTTTCTGAATAGAATACAACTTATTCTTTCCAGAATATAAAATACATGAAATTTATTCCACCGGAATTTGAACCAAGCATCTTTCCATGAAACAGATGAGTTTGTATCATCATTTATAAACCCAATAGAATTTTTAAACCATACAGCGCTCCAAAGTCCGACTAATGCGTTGTTGTAAATAAGCACTTCAAAATCAAATTCTTTTTTTATCTCCATTGCTCTTTTATGATATTGAAACATTCTGAATACTTGCCCGAGCAGGCGAAATATTCTTGGTATTTTTAAGTGCTGTTTATAAACTGATCCCGATATCTCTTCATCTACATCTTCTGTCAGTATCCGAACTTCCACATTATAATTCTTTCTGTTAATATCTAAAATAATATTAGCAAATTTTGCGGGGCCATTAGTGATATTCAAAAATGCATTAGTGCATAACAATACTTTCATAAATTATGCACGGCTATTAATCTGTTTTCAATATTTTCCCAGGTGCATGCATTTACAAGTGATTCAGGAAAAAGAAATTTCCCTTTCAGTTCTTTTAACATTTCCACTACTTTATTTATATCCTGCAAATGATATGCTTCCAGCACAAAGCCTAGTTTTTCGTTTTTTACAAATCGGGAAGCTTTTACTTCTGCATTTATGATTACAGGTGTGCGAACCTGAATTGAATCGTAAATTTTATTCGGGCTTGCATTAATATTATTTTCATTTACAGGCGCATACATACATAAAATATAATCTGCTTCATTTGCAGCAATTTTTTGAATTTCTGATTGTGTTAAAACGCCACGGAAATCCACCCTTTCATTTATTACAAGGTTTTTAGCCATTTCATCATGTGCCCAGCCCGCCATAATTATTTTTATTTTTTCAAACAATAGGAGCTCCTGTAAAACATATAGCCCCCGATTTACAGCTATTGCACCATTAAAAAATATCGTAAGATCATGTCCATTTGGTCTTTTATTCCATGGACCGTTATATCGGTAAGGGTAATTTTCTAAAATGATAGTCTTTTTTTGAAAAAAAACAGGCAAAAGGTTTTTCCTGCTCTCATCTGTAACAATTATTTTGTTAACAGGCAGGTATATAACCCATTTCAACCATCTCAATTTATTACCGCCCTTGTTCTTCAATAAAAAAATAGAATCAAAGAGGTCAAGTACTGTGTGTTTAAAAAATAAGAGTGGATAAAAAAATATCATTAATTGTTCGTTCAAAACATGAATTGAATGAATTCGCTTTGTCAGTAATATAAAAAATACAAAGAAAAAATGTCTCGCTAATGTTGGCACAGTGTTCCTTTTTCCATTAATGAGGTGAAACATTGCACTGTGATTTTTTGCGAAATTCGTGTCGCTCATCTTTCCTACTCCTGAATAAATTACATCGTAATGGACAGATAAACTTTTCACTTCTTTATAAACCCGCACATCAGATCCATCATTCGTGCTAATGTAAAGTATACGTTTTCTATTGTTCACTGATATAAATTCTTTTGCTGCTGGAAGTTATTACAAGAAAAAAAATGTTATCATATTGCATGGACATCCACCAATCTATTCTCAATATTCTCCCAGGTGCACAAACTAACCAGTTCATCAGAAAAGTGAAACATATTTTTCATCTGATTGAGTAAGGCAATGATTTCTGCTCCATTCTGAAAATTATACTGATTTAAAATAAAGCCTATGTTTTCATGCTTTACAAATTCCGAAATTTTAACTTCAGCATTTATAATAACAGGTGTATGTGTTTGAATGGCATCATAAATTTTATTCGGGCTTGCGTTGATATTATTTTCATTGATGGGGGAATAAACGCACAAAATATAGTCCGCCTGCCCTGCCGCAATTTCCAGAGACTCCTCTTGTGTAATAATACCTTTATACTTTACCCTATCATGTTTACAGAGAGCTTTGGTACGTTCATCAATACACCAGCCTGCCATGATAACATAAACTTCGGGAGATGCTCCAAGTAATTTTTCTATTACATCTGTCCCACGATTCACCCCCAGCCAACCGTTATATAAGATAGCAATCTTACCCTTTTCGGTTTTTTTTTTGACGCTACCTGTAAATTTATTAGGATAATTCTGGAGTACAATAATTTTACGCTGAATAAAATCAGGCATCATATTTTTCCTATTCTCGTCCGTAACAATAATTTTATCCACCGGTGTATAAATAATTTTTTTTAGCCACCGCAGCTTATTCCCGCTTTTATTCAGGGTAAAAAAGATAGAATCAAATATATCAAGAACTGTATGTTTACGAAAAAGTAGCGGGTAAAAAAATATCATGAGCTGCTCATTAATAACATGAATAGAATTAATTTTATGTTCTTTGAATATCCTGCGAAGGGTTAAATACTTTTTTAACATTGTCTTTACTGTATTTCTTTTCCCTTTTATAAAATAGACCTGTTTACAGTACCCGTAAATAAAATTTCTTACGATCTTCCTGCGCACACCCATGAATACAATATCATAATGCTTTGATAATGATCTTACTTCTTTAGTGATACGCATATCACTGCCGTCGTTGGAACTTAAATATAATATTGTTTTCCTGATCAATTATTGTAAGATTTTCTTTTTAAAAAAGTAATAACTATTAAAATTTGCATAAATGCAACTGGCAAAATATAGACTGATGTAATATGAATAAATACATGTGTAGCCCAAACATAAATAAAAATAATACTTGAAAGTTGAATTAAAAAAATGTTTTTTTTGCGATATAGTAAATAGCCAAAACAAAAAAAGCTAAACAAGGAGAATATTGCTGAAATTAAAATTGTAAAATACGCTTGGATGTAAATTAATATATTACTAAAAAAGTTACCATTTTTAAGCATTTGCGACAGCGAAGGTGTTTCTTTGGTCCTTTCAACTCCCCATGAATATGGAGCAGCAATAAAAAAAAGAGTTCTGTATAGTATCGTTTTCAGATAATATCCCGGATTATCTTTTACATAAGCCGAAAATCGTTCTCTAAAATATTGATCCCCCTCATACTCAAATGGTGTTTTTATTCCTGCTTCTAATGCTTCATCTCTGCGGTCAAGATCACTATGACCTAAATTCCAGGGATTCGGATAAGCAGACAAACCGCTAACAAGAGTTCCACCAAGAGATGATGAAGTAAAAATTAAATGCCCGTTATTTTTTTTATTATAAAGCGCCCAAGGTAAAAGAATAAACAAAGCTATTATTGCGATACCAATATTCCATTTGAAGAAGTTTAATATATTTTCTTTATTGATTTTCAACAGCAATAAAATGGAAATGAAAAAAGAAAATAAAAAGTAATCTGACCGAAATAATGCTGAGACACCGCATACTAACCCTGAAATTATGATGAACTTATTTTTTCGTGTTTCATCATACATTATAAATAAATAACAGGTTACTATCAAATAAAAAATTATAAATACGTCAGGTGTCATGGAAACAGAAATTGCGATAAATGGTGGAAACAAAGCATAGACCCACACAGAAACCATTGCTATTTTTGGAAACTTCTTTATTACTATAAGTGAAAAAAAATATAAAGAAAGGATATCAATTATGATCCCAAAGCCCTGCATTGCATAAGGAATTGGGATGGATGTTACTTCAAATAAAACTGAAGCAATAATTGACCATCCAGGTGGGTAATGGGATGTTGTATACACTTCATCTTCTGATATTATTTTACTGTAATTTTCATTCAAGAGTATGTTGTCCATTGCTATGGATATATCTTCATATGCCGGTGACCCAACTAACGCCTGGCTGTAACCATATCCAAAATTTAATAGATACGCCGATCTTTGATACACTATAGTAATTGAATTATTTTGTGCTTCGATAAAATGCGTATTCCACCCTAAGTATGCCCATATGATTCTAACACTAAATGCAATAACCAAAGTTGCTATTAAATTTTTATACACAGCTATTTTTTAGTTAGTACACACAAAAGTTATTTTATAATTAACGACTGCAAAGTATTAAGAAACACAGTATTTTGAATTTTTATAACTTCTTCTCGATTCGCTTTACCTATATTAAAAAGTACATTTGTAGAAATATTTGATACTTTTTTAATTGCCTCACTCATTTGGTCCAAGTACAACAATTCTTTTTGTTTTTTCAAAATCTCAGTAACAGCAAATTCGGATGAAGTAATAACAGGTTTCGAGAAACTCATAGCAAGAATCACAGTACCGGAACTTTCAATTTTTTTAAATGGCAAAATCACCACATCGCATGCATTAAAATAATATTGCACCTCTTCTGTTTTTATATAACGATTATGTATAATTATATTACTATTATTTTGATAATCTCTAATTTTCAAATAAGTAGTATCGTACAACTTACCAGCAATAACCAGAACTACATTATTGTCATTCTGCTTATTAAATAGATACAATAATTCATCTATACCTTTATATTTTCTTAAGTTACCAAAAAAGAGAAATACTTTTTTATTTTCTGATATATTTAGAAATTTCCTGGCATCTAATCTACTTATTGTATTTGGATAATAATCAATATAGTGAGGGTGCGGTGCAACAATTATTTTTTTTTCAGCAATTTGAAAGTTATTTACAACATTATTAACAGATGCATGATAAAACACTCTTATGATATTTACATATTGAATAAATTGTTTATGAACATGGCCATGTAATTTTTTATTTCTTGTATCGTGCGGAGAAATATTATGTAGTGTAAAAATTATTTTTATTCTAAATATTCTTTTTATAAACCAAATCTGTAAAAAGAAAATTGGGATACTGAGATATGTTAACCAAACCCAACGCCTAAAATAAAAATATTCTATCCAATCAAAATGAACAATATCTGGCTTTTGAAAAACAGCTGTTCTAATTATTCCAAAAAATTTATCCTTAATCCCTTCTCGTACAGATATAGTATCTGTTTCATTTAATTGCTGCATTGTTATATACTGGTAAGGGTTTTCTTGCCCTGCAACAGGTAAAAATGAAACTTTTATTTTATTATTACCTCCCTTCAAAATGTATATTAGAATGATTCTTTAATAAATATCTCAACCCCTCTAGCTCAAATCCATGTCTTATTTTACCAACATAATGTTTGCATATACAGTTATCCGGATCTTTAAAAAGATCAACATCATAATCCCCGGGAAAGTACTGTACTTTGCTGCTACTATTATTTGCAAGCATGCTGATAAATGTCTGGTCAAGTAAATATTTATTAGCATGCTGTTTGAAAAAATTTGTTTGCAACCATGATTCAATCTGATTAAGATCTATATCCTGAGCATTCATTACCCACAAACCGGCATTTACTTTATCATAAGGGCGTACTCCTGTATGATCAAAAATTTTAGCCGGTTCTTCTACATAGGCATTATATAGATCTTTATTGAAGTAATTGGTAGTTACCATCTGTTGTTGTAATGTATTAATGAAGAACACAGGGTTTTTAAAAAAAAGGATATCTGAATCAATATACGCTATTCTGTTGCCATGTGAAAATAATTTTACATCAATAAGTTTAAGTGCCATCACCTGTTGGTTCCTATATTCCATAATTGCAGGAAAAGATTTGAGCGCTTTTTGGGTCTCATGGTTTGATTCATTCCTCCTTATCACTCTTGCATTTATATATTTAAGAATATATTTTTCATCCTCATCATTAAGCGATCCGTCATCATGGAAAGTTATCATGAATTTTATATTGCTTAATTTATAAAATGCAAGAAAAGTACAAACTGCCATTTGAACATCCCTGCTGCAAAGAAGGCAATGAATGGAAAATGAAAATTTTTCTGATGTATCGTCAGCTGCAAAACTTGAAATAAATTTATCCCGGATATTTTTTCTTTTCGGTATAGTCAGAAACTCTCTCTCAAATTTTTTAAAAATCCGGTCAACAATATTCTTGGGGTTTTGTGCAGGAATTAATTTATATTCCACAAAATTTAATTTAAAGCAATTGAATCCTTAAATATATTTATTAATCTGTCTCTAATTAAATCAAGGCTTTGAGGAAGAGCAATTTTTTTTACTTCACTATTATAAGCATAGTATTGATGATTAAACTTTTGTAAGTTAATTACATTGTTACATAATTGATCAATTGATTTACACACATTAGGATATGCCGTAATGTTCAAATATTTATCGTTCTGATACTGATGAATAAAATTATGTAAGTTGCCGAGTTTAAAATCTTCCGCCATATCTCCAAGAAATACAGGCACATTAAGTTGCGCCGCTTCAATTGCCAAGGTTGTTCCAAAATGAAGAAAAAGTAATGCATTATTAATGCGATCATATTTATTATGGTATTCCTCGGGCAAAACAGTATAGTTTTCAGAGCTCACCCTATATTCATCTTCGAGATATACATTACTATATTTCTTTAATTTTTCATAAACTGCCCAATCTCTTACAAACGGGTAGGGTCTAACTTGAAAATTAATACCGGGAATTTTCAGTGAAAGCGTTTTTATTATTTTCTCCAATAACTCTAACTCTTGTTTAATTAATTCTTCAGTTCCTGTTGCAAAAGCAAAATAGACATATTGGTTATTTTGTTTTAAATCTCTTTGTTTACCTTGCGTCATAAACTGATGGAGATATATAAACTGTGTTGCACCCAGTATAGAAATATTCGAACCCGGGATACCTTGCAATTGCACAACATCCTGCTTAATTACTTCACTCCAAACTAGATAATGATTTTTATCATTCATTAAAAAACACTTCATTTTACAAGGGTGATCCCAGCTATATACATAATTAATTATTTTTTTTCCTGTTGATTGTAAGTATCCATAAAATGGGTCATCATAAATTTGGGTTATACAAAAAAAAATATCTATATCTTCTATTTGTTTTTTATTCCCGGTCTTAAATTGAGACAGGTAAAATTGATAATTAATAAATTTGGGTGTAATATGAGCAATAGCCAAAATTGCCTTTTCAATTGTATAATGTATCCCTCTGTAAATTGAATTTTGCAGTTTAAATCTTTCAGTAATAAAGTAATTGTTTTTCGAACGGGGAAGTTTACCAAACAATTTGAATATTTTATCCAGTATGTAGTTTCGGAGTTTATTTTTATCTTGTTGAAAGTAACGGATTTCGATGTTTTCATTAAGCCCTTTGGCAATTGTTGTATCAGCGCTTCTTAAAAAAATAATTACCCTACATTTTTTATTCAAGTGATTTATTAGATCCCTTACGTCATTTCTTGAATTTAGGTATTGCGCAAGAATTCCGATTGTCAATTTTTAAATATTTTTAAAGAGTAGTTAGTTACTTGTTATAACTTCGGATAACTTCCGGCTTTCCTCATCAATAGAAAAATGTTCAGAGAATTTTCGGAAACTGTCTTCTGACATTTGTTTCCTTTTTTCAAAGCTCATGCACAACTCAATAAGTTTTTTATTAAAATTTCGTATATTCTTTACCAAAAAAATATCTTCCCCATCATTTAATGATTGAATGCTCCCAACCGATTGCTTATAGCCCAAAATTGCGCTCTTAAATCTCAATAAATTATAAAGTTTTGTTCTTACACCTGTTTTACCCATATACGGAAGTACATGTATATCGTAAGGTTTTATAATTTCCTCTAAAGGTATTTCCTTTCCTTTGAAAATGAATTTCGTTGTATTTATATTCTTATCAATGTTTGCTTCAAATTCATCTTTTGTAATACCAATAATAATAAACTGATAATCACTATTCTTTTTATCAAGATAAGGCAGGGATTCTTTGCAGAATAATTTCAACCCCTTTCTATTCGCAGTAGCCGATATGGTTCCCAAATGTATGATACGTATTTTAGAATCCGAAGATCTATTATAATACTCTTGCGACAATGGAGGATACAATATGGGAATGTTGTGGATAATGCAATTTTTTCTTGTATGGCTTAAAATTTCCTTATGTTCAATACTATTTCCGGTAATCACCATTTCCACATTTTTCAAACACTTTTCTTCAATTCGCTTTATATATCTGCTACGCACCCAATTTTTCAAATTAAATCTTCTTTTTAAAAGTATTTTACTGATAAAATCATGATGAACATAAATCAATTTTGCAGTGCCTGAATATTGAGGCAGCATAAGGGGGAACAAATGTTCGCACCATACAATATCAGGTCTTATTTTATTATAAATTTCCTTGATAAAATCAATAGCAATTTGACTTATATTTATTATATTTTTAAATAGCACTTCATCTAGCTTGAAAATACTAGTCGCAATGGTTTTTAATTTTATAGGTACATACTTCATAATATTTGCATTGCATACATGTATAGATATATTACCCGAAAAAGATGTAAAGGATAAAAATTCAGTGTACGACTGAAGCCAAAAATTTTGGTTGCTATTAAAATACAAAATATGGATATTACTTTTAGGAAATGCTTTTGCTAAAAGCACAAGATGATAGGAACTCGTAGAACTAGCACCACTTGTATCAAAGCCGTAGGGAAATTCAGTTAAAAAGCTAATTGTGTTTACCTCCAAAATATTATTGTGAATAAAGATAATTATACTTTAGTATCATTAATACTAAATTTTGTCAAGAAGATTATCTAAAATATTTTTTTTTCATATTCCTTATAATACCTCTAATTCCTAGTAATTTATCCAAATAATAAAAAGACCAGCAACCTAGTAATATACAAAGAAGTGTATTTATTATTATACTTATTTGCGATTGCTGAGTGTATTTTAAGAAAAAAACAAAAAAAATACCAATACTGCTGACTATCATACACTTTATAGACATGCTATCAAATGTAAAAGTTAATCTAACATTGGTTGTTATGTAGATAAAGATGTTATAGAGAATATAACTTAAAGTGTAGGCAATTCCTATTGCGTTTAATCCATAATCATCAATAAGTAAATAACTTATTATTAATAATAAAATTGTAGGAAAAAGCTCAGAAATTAAGTACAATTTAGTTAGCCGGGCTGAATATAACATAAGAGCAAGCGGACGGCTAAAAATCCTTAAAATAGTTCCAAATAATAGCCACTGTAATAAAGATACTGCTTCATAAAATTCAGGTGAATATAAAATATGGATAAGAGAAGAGGATAGTAACAACATACTCGCTAAAATGGGTATTGATATTAATATCGTTATGTGCAATTGTTCATTCACTAATTTGTTGGCTTCTTCCTTTGAATCTATCGCAATATTTAACCGGGGCGAAAGATCTCTGCTCATTGACTGAAATATTAATTGCACATACGATGCTGTTAGTCCCCATCCTGCCTGATATATTCCAACATAAAATAATCCAAGTTTACTATTAACTAACAGACGCAGTTGATATGTACTTAGCAAAATGAAAATTCCAATTATCATGCTGACAAAGCCAAACTTTAACATACCTTTCCCATAGTCCCTGACATCCGTTAAACTAACAGGGACACTAATTACTTTTATTTTTTTTGTGTAATATAAGGATACCAGTAAGTAGATAATAGCTGAAAATAAAATGCTTGGCATGATAGCCATTTGCTTAAAAAAGTAATATGCCGGTACTGTAAAAATCAGGATAATGACACCGCCAATAACAGAAATGTATGCAAGCTCTTTAATTCTTCTGTACCCATTTAAAACGGCCTGACTACCAGTATATATTTGGTTAATAAAGATAACCACTGCAAGTATCTTAAAATTTGCTGCCTGGTCCGAGTTTCCAAAAACCCATATGCTTATTTGATTGCTTAAAAAAAAAGTAAAAAAACTTCCCAACAACCCTGTAATAAAAACCAGTCTCATTAATATCCTAATCATTCGTGATGACTTTTGAATATTATTATCCTTATTTGCTACTGAAATATCGTAAACAGCACTTGAGCCTAGCCCCATTCCCACAATCATTCCAATTAAATCTAAGGTTGATTGCAAAATACCAAGTAAACCGATTCCCGTAGGACCAATGAAAACCGAAATGCTTTTAGTACCTATAATTTTTACTAAAATTTGAATTGATTGAGACGCCCCAATGATACTGGTAGATTTTACAATTTGCTTATAGCTCTTTTCAGCCACCCCAAATTGTTTTTCTAATATATTTTGAAATTATTTTTAATTCATTCATTTTGTATTTAAAATAATTTCAACAAATTCCCGAACAGCACCTTCACCGCCTGCCTTTTCTAATTGAATGATTCCTGAAATCCTTTTTACAAGTTTAGTTGCATTAGCAGGGCAAGCTGCAATTCCAACAACCTCCAATAATTCAATACAGTTAATATCATCTCCTACATAAGCAACTTCATTAAGTGAAATTTTTTCTTTTTCGCAAATTTTTTTTGCTGCTTCTAATTTGCCTCCAAAACCAACCCCCTGATATACATAATCTAATTTAAGTTTTCTTGCACGATTCTCTACAATTTTTGTTTTTTCAGTTGTTATGATACCGGTTTTAATTCCAGCTTTTTGTAATAAATTAAATCCCATACCATCATGGGTATTAAATTTTTTAAACTCATCACCACTCTCGGTGTAATACATTCCCGCATCGGTTAATACGCCATCAACGTCGCTTAGAAATAATTTTATTTTTCTTTTATTTACCATGCCGTCCATCCTCCATCAACTACTAAAACACTTCCTGTCATATAACTCGAAGCATCACTTGCCAAAAATGTAAATGGTCCTATCATTTCATTTTTATCAGCCATTCTTCCAAGGGGTGAAAGTTTAGAAAAATTAGTTACGAACTTTTCATCGTGGTCATTAAATATTCCATGCGGTGCAATTGCATTGCAGCGGATATTATCTTTTACATAAAATGTTGCAAGATATCTTGTGAAATTAGGAATAAATGATTTTGTAACTACGTAATCAACAGGCTTGTAGTTCATTTTTCCATCACCAAAATCATATAAACTTTGATTTGGCGCAACAAGTGAATAGGTTGAAGCAACATTAATAATATTTCCAAAACCCTGCTTTAACATTTGTTTGCATATTGCCTGCGTCATTATTATTAAACCCGTAACATTAACTTCAAGAGATTTTTTAAATGCTTCAATTGGAAAATTTTCAAATCTTGATTGATTTACTTTTGAAATATTTTTTTTATCAAATTTTGCATCCAATGCCGCATTATTGATCAGCACATCAATTTTTTTAAATTTTGCAACGGCTGCTTTAATCACACCTTCACAACTTTTCTGTTTTGTAATGTCCAATTGAACAATTAAATAATTTTTTTTGCCAAATTGTTTTAAATCCTTTTCTATTGCTGAAAGGTTGCTCAAATTTATGTCTGCCAAAATAACTTTTGCTCCTTGTTTAAGAAAACCAGCGGAAATTGTTTTACCTATTAACCCGAAAGCCCCGGTTACAAGAATAACTTTATTTTCCAATGGAAAAAAATTCACCATGATTTAGCTAATATGGTGATCGTTCTTCCGTTAAAATATTTTTCGGCCTTAAATAGTTCCAACGCTTTTACCATCGGTCTTCGAATAAAGGGTGGATATTTTTTCATGAACTCATCAGAAACATAATAGTAAATATCTATAATGGTAAATCCAAATTGTTTCAGAAGCAAAACAAGATTTTTCTGCGAAAAGTAAGAAATATGATACGGTAAATATGCAGGCCAATTTTCCTTTTGCGCTTTCCTGTCGTAACTATTATGATCAGGTACCCTGATATACAAATAACCATTTTCATCAACCAGTGATTTTATTTTCATCATCGCCTGCTTTGCATCTATGAAGTGTTCCAATACATGGTTGAGCATAACGACTTGATATTTCTTCTCAGCACTGTTGTTAAAATCTTCAAGTGAAGAGTTTATTAAATTTATTTTGAGTTTACTTTTAGCAAATTCTGTAGAGATGGTTGATGTTTCAATTCCTTCTGCATTAATATTTTTATCCGCAAAGAATTTTAAATTAAATCCCCCACCAGGGCCAATTTCAAAAATACTTTTGATCGTTGAAATAAATTTTGATAAATAATTGTAGTGAAAGCTCCCGATTCTCAAAACCAGGTCATTTATTTCCGAAGGTTTTAGTTTCTTATAATCATACTGCATGTGCTCACTGAAGTATTGTACGGAATTATAAATTTGATCGAGGTCTTCCTTCAATGGCAAGGGATTCATAATTCCATATTTACAGTTGTTGCACTCTAATACCTTAAATTTTTTATCATAAACTACGGAAAATGATTTATTTCCACAAATAAAACAAGCTAAATCAATATTTGGCATTACACATTTTAATAATTATTTCTGATTCATTTATCTGCCGTAGTGATTGTTCTGTATGATCTTCTTTTTCTGAAACCTGCGCAAAAAAATATTTTACTTCGTTTGAAAAAAGATCGTTTCTGTCAAAGTCCTGTAAGAGAATATTTTTATTTCCTTTAGGAGAAATAATCTGCAATTCATTTTTAAAGTAATTCATTTGCATAACTGCTTCCTCAAAAATAAACTCATACTGTCTTCTCGGTTCATGTTCCAGGTAGTTCAAATGCACATGCCCTGTAATATTGTTATTATATTGAATTAAAAAATCTGTGACACTCTCTACATCAATATCCAGTTGGCTACTTCTATTAAATATAGAGTGATGGGAAATAATATCTGTATTTACGATCCAGTTCGCAAGATCAAGATCATGGCTTAGTGTTAATGCAACGCCGCCACCCAATTCTTTTTTTGCAGCGTAAGAATTTTTATAATCTTCCCACGGGTGCCAGTTTGGTAAATAACTTCCCCAGTGTGTATGAAAAGAAATTAAATTGCCATACGTTTTATTTGAAATATGATCTTTTATTTGCAGGATGAGCGGATGAAAACGCATCATGTACCCAACCTGCAGATATTTATTTTTCTCTTTCACTAATTCTTTTAATTCATCAAATCTTTCAAGATTATGCGATAAGGGCTTTTCAACAAATACATGCATATCTAATTGCAGGCAATCAATTGTTTGCTGCATATGCTGGGCTGTAGGTGTGCAGATAAATGCCGCAAAGGGACGCATATCATTAATATATTCCCAGTCTGTAATAACCTGCACCTGTGCGCCCGCAATATCACGAAATGGTAAATTGCGTATTCTGAAAACAAATAAATTATGATAACCCAAATTCCATAAATTGCGAATATGTCTCTCGCCAATAGACCCTGCTCCAATTATTAATATTGGAAAATCTTTATTCACTGAATTTGATACACTCGGCATACTGAATAATCTCTTCTGCTTTATAAAAACTTGTTACATCATCAATGTCAATTGCATATTTTTTATCAATAATATAGGGTAGTATTTTATCACCGCTCATGGATCTTTTTTCTGTAATTGTTGATGTCCTGATAACATCCAATGTGCCTACCTGCCAATATACGACCGGCAATTTTTGTCTCGGCTGATTAAATGGTTCTTTTATTTCTTTTAATTGTAACAAAGGTTCCATAGCATCATCATTATTTTTATTTATCACCCACATTTTAAATGGTGTAACTGATGATTCAGTAATTATTCTGATTGAATCCGCATCACTATCTATTAATTTTTCAATTGCTTCATCAATCCATGTTGAAAATCTTATGGGAGATGTTGGTCTTAATTGCACAATATAATCAGGAACATAATTTTCATTTTCTTTGAACCAGATTAATTGATGCGCAAAAACATCATAGTCAGTTGAATCATCTTCTGCTAAATATTCCGGGCGTATAAATGGAATTTCTGCTCCATATTTTTTTGCCGCTTCAGCAATTTCTCCGCTATCCGTGTTTACAATTATCCGGTTTATGAACTTACTATCCTGCGCTGCTTTAATACTGTATGCAATTAACGGATGTTGCAATAATGGTTTTATATTTTTCCCCGGCAATCCTTTACTTCCTCCCCTTGCCGGTATAACTGCAAGTATTTTCACACCATCTAATTAATTTCCGTATTTCAATTTTTCCCGTTGCGGCAATTCAACATCAATAATTTCTTTTTCCTTATATGTTAATGCTTCATAAGTATGGTCAAGATCTCGAACTAATTTTTGAAGCCCTGGAAATTCCAAACTCGCAGCATGGTCTGTTCCTCTCCATGTACGGTCTTTTGTAAAATGTCTTTCTATCCATATTGCACCAAGCGCATATGCTGCAATATCAACTGCAATGCCGAGATGGTGTCCGCTGAACCCAATTTCTTTTATTCTGCTATCATATTTATCATACAATTTTTTAATTTCCAGAATACACATTTCTTTAAATGTAATCGGGTAACCACTTGTACAACTATACAGCAATAATCTCTTTTTAGCAGCATCTTTTTCTTCAAAAAAAGAAATGAGTTTTTCAGTTTCTTCATTTGTAGTCATTCCAACAGATACATGTACATCACCTGCATAATTATCACGAAGTGTTTTTAACAATTGGAAATGATTATTACAGGCCGATGGGATTTTAATAAATTCAGGATTAATTGAAATAATTTCTTCTGCACTTGTAACATCCCAAACAGAAACTGAATATTGTATGCCCGTTGTCTCACAATATTTTTTTAATTCTGCATGTTGACCAATATTAAATTCAAGAAATTCCCGGTGCTTACCATAGGTCTCCCCATAAGATTGCCATGGCTCGGGATGCGGGGAATTATATTGTGCTTCAGTTAATAATTCTTTCGGGTTTCTTTTTTGAAATTTTGCATAAGCAGCCCCACATTCTTTTGCTAACCGTACAAGATCTTTTGCAATTTCAAAATTCCCCATGTGATTACACCCTATTTCAGCAACCACTTTTGGTTTTTTATATTGATAATTAAACATGCTATTTTTTTACAGCTTCGCCCCCTCAGTCACATTGCATTTTTTGTGATGAGCAGGATTTTGCGGAAAAGTAAGCATTCTGCAAAAAAACAAATAATCTAAAAATCCACTGTTATGCAATCAGAACAATCATGTGTACAATGTACAGGAATTTCATGCAGAATGCTGATAAATTAAAAATACCTCATTAAGAAAATGTTCCATTTCTGTAAGAGGTATCATATTGGGTCCGTCACTTAAAGCATTTTCAGGATCAGGATGTGTTTCAATAAAAAATCCATCAACTCCGCTGGCAGCTGCGGCTTTTGCAAGATAAGAAGCAAATTCTCTTTTACCTCCGCTTTTACCTGCATTCCCTCCCGGCATTTGCACACTATGTGTTACATCAAAAATTACGGGTGCATATTGCCGCATAATTGGCAACGAACGCATATCAACAACAAGATTATGATAACCGAATGATGTTCCTCTTTCAGTGAGCAAAATATTATGATTATTTGTAGATAAGATTTTTTCAACTGCATATTGCATGTCTTCAGGTGCCATGAATTGTCCTTTCTTTACATTTATTGCTTTACCAGTTTCACCTGCGGCAATTAACAGATCTGTTTGCCTGCACAGAAATGCAGGTATTTGCAAAACATCAGCCACTTCTGCAACAATTTTTGCCTGAGCTGGTAAATGAATATCTGTTAATACAGGTACACCAATTTTTTGTTTTACAGTTTGTAAAATCTTTAACCCATTTTCTATTCCTTCTCCACGAAATGAATTTCCTGAGGTCCGGTTTGCTTTATCAAATGAAGCTTTAAAAATGTAATTGTAGCCAAGTTTAGCAGAAACATTTTTCATATATTCTGCAACCTCCAAACAAAGAGCTTCACTTTCAATTACACAGGGCCCCGCAATTAATAATGGTTTTTTTTCTCCTACTGTAATGGAAGAATTTATTTGAACCGGCAATTTAAATTTTTGAAACACTTATGAATTTTTCAATTATTTTGATTGAAGAATAATTTAACCAATTATTTTTAATATTCTTAATTTATTTCATCACTCATCACAGCGATACATTTTAACTCAATGGCAATAGCCGTTGGCAAAGATGTAACACCAACAGTTGTGCGGCATGGCTGGTTATCTTTAAAGTATGTTGCATAAATACGGTTATAGGTTGTAAAATCTCTTTGCATGTCAGTAAGAAAAACTGTCACATCAATTAAATTCTCCCAACTGCTGCCTGATTCTTCTAAAACTGTTTTCACATTTTTAAATACAGAATGACATTGCGCTTCAAAATCAAATGTGAGGAAATTTCCATTCTTATCTATTTCTACTCCCGGAATTTTATTGGAACCTGCTTCTCTCGGTCCTATGCCCGAAAGAAATAATAAATTGCCGGCTTTTCTTGCATGCGGATATGACCCAACCGGTTCAGGAGCTTTGTTTGTGTGAATAATTTCATTACCCATATAGCAAAGGTAAGATTTAAAAAACATCGATAAAACCTGCATCTTATAAAAAACAAAAGCGGGTATAATAACCCGCCCTATTAATTTTATACTTAATTTTTATTCAATTTATTTCACCCTCAATTTCATTCCCGGCTTGATTATTTTTTTTGAAGAAATGCCATTGAGCTTACAAATTTTTGAAACTGTTGTTTTATTCCTGGATGCGATCTTTCCAAGTGTATCACCTTTTTTTACGTTATAATATTTTTTAGTTGTTGATGAGGTATTAGAAGAATTTTTGGATGCATTGCTTGTAACACTAAATGTATTTTTATCAAGCACTAACTGTTCAACTTTCAACTCCTGTTTTTGAAAATCAACTAATTTAGAAGGATCAAAAGCTGCCCCCATGAATCTTGTCTCAAAATGTAAATGTGGTCCTGTTGACCGCCCCGTACTCCCACCTAAACCCAATTCCTCGCCTGATAAAATCTTATCGCCAACTTTTACTTCAATTTTTGATAAATGCGCATAATATGTTTCCAAACCATTATCATGTTTTAATATTACAAGATTTCCGTAGCCACCATGATATTCTGCTGTTGTAACTTCTCCATCTAATGCTGCAAATACATGATCACCTGTTTCAAGATCTAGATCAATTCCTGAATGAACCCTTCCTCTTCTCCATCCGAAGTTTGAATTAATAACACCCGAAACAGGCATATTAAAACAACTTACATCATTCATGCGCACATCTACTGTTATTGATGCTATAAGTTTAGTTGGGTCAAATTTTTCTGTTGCAGTTGATGTTCCAAAATCATTTATTTCAGGTAAGCCACTCAGGGATTTTTCACTAATAACTTCTGCATTTTCAGTTACAGCAGGCGTTACAATCTCAATATCTTCTCCCCCAATATCTCCATCAATTAAAGCATCCGCATATAAATAAGCATCCATTGGTCTTTGTCCTGTATAAAATACTTCCTTTTCTGCAGTGCGTATTTCTGCTCTCTTAAAATCATAAACTGGCTCAGGTGATTGGGTAGCCTGAATAACTGGTTTATAATAAAAATCTTCAATGTATTCCTGACCGGCAATTTCATTTTCTGTTGAAATTGTTTTTTGCTGAAGTGCGGTATGTACAATACTGCAGGATGACAAGAAGCCAATGGTTACAACTGCATAAGCAACTTTTGCGATGCGTAATTTTTTGTTTTTTAATTCCGTCACTGTCCCTTTTTTAAGTTAGATTAATAGTTACATTTTTAGTTTCAGTAAAAAATCTGAGTGCTTCTAATCCTCCTTCTCTTCCAACTCCCGAATTCTTCACTCCTCCAAAAGGTGTCCTCAGATCACGAACAAGCCAGCAATTGATCCATACAATGCCGCTTTCAATATTAGCTGCAACACGATGGGCTCTCGACAGATTTTGGGTCCAAATTATACTTGCTAACCCATACTCAGTTGCGTTTGCCATTTCAATGGCCTGTTCCTCGGTGTGAAAGGGATAAATAGTTACGACTGGCCCAAAAATTTCTTCCTGGTTGGTGCGGCAGCTTACAGGCAAGCCTTCGATGACTGTCGGTTCAATGAACCTGCCGTTTGCACAACGTCCCTGTAATTGGAATTGATTGCCACCGCAAAGAATGGTACCTCCTTCTTCCTGGGCGAGGCTAAAATACGACATTATTTTCAAAAAATGCTGTTCACTTACAATTGAGCCGATAATGTTTTCCTCACTTTTCGGGTCACCAATGGACAATTGTTTTGTTTTTTGTACAAAATCCTTTTTAAATTTTTCGTAGATATTCGCTTCCACATATATTCTGGAACCGCACAAACAAATCTGACCCTGGTTTGTGAAGCTGCTTCGAATGGTTGTTTCAAGCATTTTTTCGTAGTCGCAATCTGCGAAGATTAGTACTGGGTTTTTTCCTCCAAGCTCAAGTGATAACTTCTTAAACATGGGTGCTGCAACACCTGCTATTTCTTTTCCGGCTCTCGTGCTTCCGGTAAATGAGATTGCTTTTATGGCGGGATGTTTTACGATTGTAGCACCGGTGTTTGATCCGCTGCCGTGAATAATATTCAAAACCCCTGCAGGTAACCCTGCTTCTATACAAATTTCTGATAAAAGATAAGCTGTATATGGAGTTACTTCTGAAGGTTTTGCAATTACGCAATTTCCAGCAGCCAGTGCCGGTGCAATTTTCCAGGTAAATAAATATAAAGGCAGGTTCCATGGGGAGATACATCCAACAACTCCGATGGGACTCCTCAATGTGTAATCAATTGTTGTATTGGAATTAATATGTGCTTCGGAAGAGAATTGACTAATTGCTGATGCAAAAAAGGAAAAGTTAGAAGCTGCTCTTGGGATATCGAGATTGCGGGCAAGCTTAACTGGCTTTCCGCTATCCATACTTTCAGCTTCCGAAAATTTCTCAAAATTTAATTCAATCAGGTCTGCAATCTTTTGTAAATACTTTGACCTTGTTGTAATATCAGTTTTACTCCACAAAGGAAATGCTCTTTGCGCTGCTGAAACAGCTACATCTATATCTGCTTCATTACTATCTGGTACCTGTGAATATACAATGCCGGTCGCAGGTTCAATATTATCTAAATATTTACCTGAGATGGGTGTCTGGAGTTTTCCATCAATATAATTCTGTAATATCTGCAACTATCCGTTTCCGTAAATGTTAAAAATGGTTAGCGGTGGCGAAGATAAAAAAAGAGTTGAATATTTGAAATAATAATAATCAGATTGAAGATGCTGTTAATTCCTTTAATTTTACTTTTATGTAAATTAGTATCATGAATCTTGTAGAATATTTTGATACAATACCATCATCGCATCGCACATTCATTTTAGTGGGTGGTTTGGTTTTCTTCTGGATGATCGAAAGTATTATTCCACTATTTAAAAGAAATTATAAATATATTAAACATGCAGGGGCTAATTTATTTTTTACACTTACTACTATAGGTGTAAATTTTGCTTTCGCATATCTGATTGTGTTTGCAAGTGATTATATGTATGAAAATAAATATGGGATTATTAATTTAATTGCAATGCCTTTGTGGTTATATGTTATTACAGGGTGTATGGTGTTGGACTTAATAGGCGCTTACTTCATTCATTTCATTCAGCATAAAATAAAATGGATGTGGAAATTTCATATTGTACATCACAGCGATATGCATGTGGATACAACAACAGCGAACAGGCATCACCCCGTTGAAAGTCTTTTCAGAGCTGCATTTACTTTAATTGCAGTTATTGTTGCAGGTGCGCCCATGTGGTTAGTCATGGTGTATCAGAGCGTTAGTGCCGTGCTGAGTCAATTTAATCATGCAAATATTAGTTTACCAAGATGGATTGATACATCTATTAGCTGGATCATAGTTTCACCGAATATGCATAAAGTGCATCATCATTATATTCAACCTTTAACAGATACAAATTATGGAAACATATTTTCTATCTGGGACAGGATCTTCCGAACATTTGCAAAAGTGAAGGATACAAAAAAAGATATTGTGTATGGAATTGATTTAATGATGAAAGAAAAGGACAGCCAGGAAGTTGGAAATTTATTAGCAATGCCTTTTAAAAACTATCAGCCATTAAGCACTTCAAAGTTTGCAGAAAAATAAATTATTTTTTCTCCGCTACCTGTATATAATGATCAAAGAAAAATTTCTGTTTTAAATTTTCTGATTGCAATATCTTAAAATTGCGGTCTGTAAGAAAAGCTTCATATTCCTCAAGGTCATATTGATGCGGATGTAAAATGTCCCCGGGAATTATTCTGAATAAATTTTTAAAAAAGCTATAATTATGTGCATCAATTGTAACTACTAATTTTCCTCCGGGTTTAACATGATCTGCAAGCAGATCATAACAACCTTTAAGATCAGAAACATGATTTATTGCATTCATGCAAAAAACAATATCATATTTTTTTCCTGAAGAGAATTTTTCCAGTGGCATACTATAAAATTTCACATATGGAAAATTTGATTTTTTAAAATGTTGTAAATTTTTATCATATGCATCAAGCAGAGGATCCAGTGCAAATACATGACACTTCTCTAAATTCATAAATATTCCTGACGGGCCGCAGCCCGCATCCAGCACATGCATGTCCTGGCTCACAGGGCATGTTAACGCAATAAGGTCAAGTAGTTTTTGCCAGTATTTTTTTTTCCAGATGTGATATTGCTCAACATCTTTTACTTTTAAATAATTTTCCCACCACCGCAATTCAGCTTTTTGGGCTATGTTCCACTTCAACGTTTTTTTCATTACGTACCTTTGTGCAATAATTTACAATAGTGGCGAAGTTACCAATTGGAACAAAAGTTTTTATTATTGAAACAGGTGAAATAGGATTTGTAATTGATTATTATCCTGATTTTACTGTGGCAGTTGATGTGGAAGGAGAATTTAAAAAACTACACCAAACAGGGATAATAGCTGCAAGAGAATTCGGACTATCAGAAAATAAAACTGAAGAAGGAAGTAAAAAAGATGAAAATAATTTGTATGCCACCATTGAAGGAATCATTTTGTTATTCAAGGCAATAAAAAACCTGTCCGGTGAAATAACAAGGTTTGATGTATTTTTAGTAAATCATTCAGGTAATGATTTGCTTTTTCTGTATGAATATTTCTGTAATAATACATTACAACATAAAGTACGAAAAGAAATAAAAACTAAAACACATTTACTTTTACATGAATTTAAAACGGATCACTTGAATGATAATCCTGCATGCCATTTTGATTTTTGGGTAAAAACATCGGATCAAACATCTGAAAATCCTTTTTCAAAAGAAGTGAAACTAAAAGCAAAACAGTTTTTTTCTAAATTGGAAAGCGATGAATTTTTAAAAAATGGATATTTATTTTTTGAATTGCAGAAAAATATCCCTGCAAGGAAGGAAAATAAACAACAACCGGATTTTGACTGGGAAGAATTTGAGAATACAACACATAAGAAAAAAATAGTTGAAGAAGAAAAAACAAAAAACCATGATGTAATTCAAAAAGCAAACATGCCCGATCATATTGATCTGCATATAGAAAAGCTGGAAAAAAATTTCAGACAATTATCAAATGCAGATATGTTGCAAATACAATTACGACATTGCAGAATTTTTTTAGAAAAAGCAATTCGTTATAAACTTGATAAGATATATGTTATTCACGGATTAGGAAAAGGAGTTTTAAAAAACGAAATTGAGAAGTTATTAAAACAATATCCGGAAATTGAGTCTTACAATAATAATTACCATCCCCGTTTTGGATTTGGCGCAACTGAAATAATTTTGTAACAAAGTTCTTTACATTATTCTGCAAGCCGGTTTATCGTGGCGTCTCGGCGCCAAGGAAAGTCCGGATAGCACAGGATACCGCACCACTGAAGAGATGGCTGTTCCGTTAATACCGGGATAAGAGAAAGTGCCACAGAAAATAACTGTCCTGCTTATGCAGGATGAGGGTGAAAATGTGAGGTAAGAGCTCACGAATTATTTTGGTAACAAAGTAATTGGGTAAACCTTGCGGGCTACAATGCCAAATAAGTTAGAGTACAAAAAGAATGGCGATTCGTCAAAATCTTTAACGGGTAGGCAGCAAGAGGTTGTGAGTGATCGCAACCCTAGATAAATGATAAACATTAAAACAGGATCCGGCTTATGAGCTTGCAGAATTTTTTAAACCCATTTATTGAAAATATAATTATTGAACCTGGATCAGAATATTATCATTTGTCCATTTTGCGGAATGCCGACTCAAATAATTTGGGTGCATGGTCACGGGCAATGCATGTATTGTAAAACAAATTTTGATGAGTGCTGCAGAGGTGAGAACGTTGAAAATACAAATGAAAACATAAGTCATGAAAATGAAGAAAATAAAGATCAGGAATATGAAAATAATATTTAGCTTTTACTTTTTGTTTTTGTTCAAAATTCTTCTTACGCACAAAATAAAGTAACTTATATTCCTAAAGAGGACCCTGTTGTTAAAAGTGATAGCGTTTTTACATTACTTGATGCAACTACAAATTATAAATATTATGAAACAGAACTTGCAGATGGGACAAAAGAAACAGGATATTTATTAAATGATAAAAAACAGGGTAATGTACAACGTTATTTTGCTAATGGTGTTCTATTGTCGCTTATACAATACGAAAATAATTTGCGTAATGGTGTTTTAATTGAATGTGATAAAAGTGGGGTTTTAACAAAGGAAGAAAATTATAAAAATGATAAGCTGCACGGTACTGTAAAAATTTTTGCAAGCTCAAAGAATGTACGTATCGTAAAATCTTTTTATCAATATAACAATGGCGATTTAGATGGCCTGCAAATGGAATATAACGAAATGGGTAAAGTTATAAGCGAATCAAACTATAAAAACGGAAAGAAGAACGGGCTGAGCAAATGGTATTATAATAACGGTCAACTCGCAACAGAACAAAATTATTTGAACGACCTGATTGAAGGAATTTATAAAACATATAATCAGCAGGGGATTTTAGTAGCTAAGGGGCAATATATAAAGG